>NZ_JBPODR010000019.1:0-1223 GCF_051201035.1 Thermoanaerobacterium thermosulfurigenes | reverse complement strand
AACATTTATTTTGTAATATAACAAGAACAAGCATTAAAGAGTTTTTAGCCTACCTATAAGGAATTGAAACTCGCTCTCTAGCTTAACACTTATTCTATTCATTGGGACGTTTTTAGCCTACCTATAAGGAATTGAAACTACTGCTCTATTTCTGCCTTCTTGTACCTGCCTATGTTTTTAGCCTACCTATAAGGAATTGAAACAGCCTATATCAGTACGGTTTTACACATGTAAATAGGTTTTTAGCCTACCTATAAGGAATTGAAACCCTCTTTTCCCATCAGCCATTCTTCTACTGTTTTACATGTTTTTAGCCTACCTATAAGGAATTGAAACTTATTAGAATAAGAATTTAGAAGATCCATTATAGCATCGTTTTTAGCCTACCTATAAGGAATTGAAACGCTTCAAAATCTTCATGAAGTCCGCATTCAATCAATTCGTTTTTAGCCTACCTATAAGGAATTGAAACCGCTATACTCTGTGTGTTTATCTATGTAGTTATTTATGGGTTTTTAGCCTACCTATAAGGAATTGAAACTTCTTTAGACGTTTCATAAATTTTATAATTTTATAATTTTATCAGTTTTTAGCCTACCTATAAGGAATTGAAACTTTATCCTCTGTGGTGTTCTTCTTGTTATTGTCGCTAGTTTTTAGCCTACCTATAAGGAATTGAAACCACTTACAGAAGGTTGCCTTAAAGATGGCATTATAATGTGTTTTTAGCTTATCTATAAGGAATTGAAACTCAGAAGTCCAAGCAATAGCACACATATTCTGACCTGTTTTTAGCCTACCTATAAGGAATTGAAACGAAAAATTGAAAATTGAAAATGGAAAATTATTTTTAGCCTACATATAAAAGTCTTAAAACATAATTAAAATAAAATAGAAATGCTGTGTTGAGATTTCAGTTGTTTATGAAATGATTAAAATATTTCAATTATTTTATTTTTTAAACTGATAAATGGAGTTTTTCTGCTTTAAAATAAAAAGGAAAACTCTATTTATCAGATAAATATCCCAAGTAATATGGGATAAACAGGCTTCTAAGAATTACATATATTTATAATACTGAGTGATTTCGGAAACTAATTTCCAGCGTCATACTATGGCATAAATTAAAAATTAGATACAGAAAATAACAAAGCCTTTGCGATAAAATACTGAAAAGAGGAAAGAAAATGTAAAATAATGAAAATCAATTTAAAAAAAGAGTA
>NZ_JBPODR010000018.1:30254-47080 GCF_051201035.1 Thermoanaerobacterium thermosulfurigenes | reverse complement strand
GTATTTTATCGCAAAGGCTTTGTTATTTTCTGTATCTAATTTCTAATTTATGCCATAGTATGACGCTGGAAATTAGTTTCCGAAATCACTCATCTTTATAACATTATAAATACCATCATTGCAGTCTGAATAAATGCAAAAATACTTATAAAATAAAATCGAGTAGGAGCAGAATAATTATTTTATTCAGCGTCCTCTCACACGGCCAGTTTTCTTTGAGATACGGTAGAAGTTCATCTACTTCCATCCCATCGACTCCATGGCTCCCTTTATTTGCAACTACACGCTTGTATGCTTCTTTCATGTTTTCTCGTCTAGTATCATTTCAAGCATATTACTGGTGTATCTTTGTACATTGTTTCTTCTATCTTTTGACGCCGATGATACACTATGCACTTCCTCTCCTTCTTGAAATTCCATTTTTTGTTGGAGCGGATAGCCTCTTTGTTGAGTTGTCTGCAGTCTCTGCATATCTTTCGAGTTCATAAGATTTCCGAAACCTCCTAATGTTCGGTCCTTCCTTATCTATTCATGACTAGATAAGTACTATGACCTCTGCTGACTTCTCAAGGTTCAGCCATACATCACTGCATGGGTTGTCATTTCAAAGTTCATTTCCATGACATGCCTTGAGACCTCCCCGGGTAAGAGCGATAACCTTCATCTCATCTATCTTTAAGTTTACTGTATAGGGTTCGGGTAGTGTTGGACTTCGTTTTGAATTGCAAACTCGTCCGCCCCAATTCAGCCTCTTATCTGGTTTTTGTTCATCAGACCGAGATTTTGCCTACCGCTTCCTTCAGATTCCACCTCACGATGGACACCCTTGCAGTTCGGCTAGTGGTTCCCACTACCAAGCCCACAGCGGACTTTCACCGCCAAGTTATCGCCCATGCCGGGCGCACAATGTGGACCTGTATCAATAAATTAGACACAAGTCCACATTTTAAAGTATTCTAACATAACATGCTATTTTGTAATATAGTATCTTTAGAAATGTCTTGTTTAGCAGTTTTACCAATTACATTTTCTATCTCTGACGGCGAAATACCAGTTCCTGGTCTTTTAAAAGTAAGCATTTCTTTTGTTATTATATCACCTTTTTTAATGTTACAAGCTGCTACTAATGACCTCCTTGCATTTTTTCTCGCTTCAATTTCACTATCTAAATATTTCAATTCATAGGATCCTCGTATTTTATTAATAAACTCTATTCCACTGATAATCTTTTTAGCATCGTCCACATCCATTGCATGATAATGATCATTACCTTTTAGAGTTTTATCCAAAGTAAAATGCTTTTCTATTACTATAGCACCTAAATTATATGCTGTTTTAATGATATCCGCATCTTTATCTGGTTTTGTATGATCAGAGTAACCAATAATTAAGTCTGGATATTTATTTTTTAAGCTCACTATTTTATTTAGATTTGCATGCTCATATGGTGTAGGATATTCTAATACACAATGCAGTAATACTATAGGTTGATTATTATATTTGCGAATCACGTTAAGAGTCTGTTTAATTTCTTCCTCATTAGAAGCACCAACAGAAAGTAAAATAGGTTTGTTTTTCTTTGCTATATATTCAACAAAAGGCAAGTTAGATAAATCCGATGAAGAAATTTTATACACATTCATTAAATCAAATAAATAATCTGCAGATTCTATATCAAAAGAGGTTGATAAAAATTCTATTCCTAAGTAATCACAATACTCAGATAACTCTTTATATTCATTATAAGAAAAGCTATCAAACTTCTTAAAAAGTTCGAACTGCGATGTTGTAGATTCTTCCGTTGTATCCCAATATGCTGGAGATTCTTTTGCTGCCAAAGTATCTGCTTTATAAGATTGAAATTTAACTGCATGAATACCAGCATCTTTAGCTTCTTTAATCATTAATTTTGCTGCATCCATAGGTGATATATTCATTTTTTTTGCTATATCATAATAGTTAACTCCTATTTCTGCAATAAGTACAAATTTCCCAGCACTTGCTCTTTCTATAATTTTACTTTTCATACATATCCTCCTCATAATATAATTTACTTTGTAAAAACATAGATAAAAAATCTTTTATTACCCTTACTAAATGACAATACTCATACTATTAATTTTTTAAATATCTTCTAACATTTTTTAACTATACAGTTGCATGTTTAAATAATTAAAATAACATAATGATTATTGTACTCCTAGTATAATATTGATAACCCTTCTAACTCCATTTTTTAGGTCTTTTTTTAACATTTGCTCTTTCATTTGCTTTCTTATCTGTGGACTATTTATTAACCAAATTAATGTTTCTCTAATAGTACGGTCTTCTACTTCACTACCTAATCCCAAGTTTATAAAGCCATTTTTTAGATATCCAAATTCATGATCCAGTTCTCGTTCATTTTGAGACAATAATATTGTTGGAACCGCCATAGATGCCAGTTCAAGCATGGTCCTCCCTTGAGAAGATACTGCAATATCAGCTCTTTCCATATATTCTGTTATAAGTTTTACATCCCTAACAATTTGAATATTCAAGTCTGAGTCTTCTGCTAATAAAACTAATTCATCAGTATGCTTATATCCCATACCTAAAATAAATGTATAATGAATTTTATCTTTATAAGGAATAGTTTTAACTATTTCAAATAATCTTCGTGTGAGATTACATGGATCGGTTCCTCCAAATATGATCAAAATTTCTTTTACACTTTCTCTAAATTTAGCAGGTTGTGCTAATAAAAACTCATCCCTTATGCAATAATAATCACTTCCCCAATAATGATTTTTGTAATCATTTCTTTTTTCATATAAATCATTTATAACTGCATCCGCATATTTTGCTCCTGTACCAAGATCTTCAAAATTGACAACTCTTATTCCTAAGCTTTTACAATACTCAATATATTCTCTTTTAGTATCAAGAATATCATTAACAAGAATGTCACATTTATATTCTTTAATTAATTCACCTATCTCGTAATCATCTTCAATCACACTATAAGGAAAATGGCTTTCATGAATTTTTTTTATTCCTATATCTGATTTACTTGATAGAACAAATCTAATATTATGGTCTATAAGATTAGATGCCAAAATTAATCCTCTATAAATATGCCCTAATCCTATTTCTGCATATCCATCAGTTCTGATTAAAATACTCTTCTTTGATAGTTCTTTTTCAGCTACCCACCAATCTTGAGGACTATCAATATCAATAGATTCATTCTCCGGAATTTCATAAATTGATACTTTGTTTCCAAGTCTGCTTTCTTCTTTTACAAATTTTCTCTTAGTTATAAAGAAAGCTCCGGTTTCAAGAAAATTTTTAGGAAGATATTGTCTATTAAGTCTTTTTTCATAAAGCGGTACGATTTTTCCTTCTAATTCAGCCCATGATAGATGTGGACGATTTACTCCACTTATTACTGTATCAAAATCATTATCTAAAAAATATTTTATAGCACTTTCTAAAGTAGAAACTTTCAACAATGGTGATGTAGGTTGCATTGTAATAACAATATCATACGATTTATTCTCTATTTTTTCCATCGTATATACCGCATGATAAATCACTGGATCTAACGTAACATTATCTGCTCCTAATTCTTCAGGTCTTTTTATTACTTTAGCTCCATATGCTAAGGAAATTCTTTCAAGCTCCTCATCATCAGTTGACACAACCACATCTAAATCAAATTTACTATTTAATGCATTCATTATACTATAGCTAATCAATGGCTTTCCACATAATAATCGTACATTTTTTCTTGGAATCCCTTTAGAACCTCCACGTGCGGGTATCACTGCTAATATTTTCAAATTCTTATGCCTCCTATGAATAAACAAAAATAGATTTATAAATTAAGAATATATAATAAATAATCTTAAACGTATTTAAAAATTCTCATTTTTTATTTTTAAATTAATTACTTTTAATGCTTTTCTTAATCCACCTTCTGACTTTTTAATCGCTTCATATATACCTTGATAAAGTGTATATGACATCATTGCAATTCTGAGCTTTTTTTGCTTTTCAGTCTCATCTTTTTCAGGCTTAAAACCTTTTAGAACTTTTGTAGTGACAATATTTAATATAGACGATATATACAAAAAGCTATCTTCTGAATTCTTTAGTTTTTCATCAATTCTGTCTAATATCGCAAGTATGTGAGAAACATCCGCATTAATATCTTTCTCATATTCGTTGTACATTTTTTGAAAGTTTTGCTCCACGCATACAATCAGTCTTAATCGGGTTACAACATAACATATATACAAAATCCAATGACAACAGACAGTTCAACGCTCAATCTTCAAAATTTAAATAATAATTTATCTTTTTTAAAAATATTCTCTCCACCATCTATTGATATAAAAAATCATGTTCATTATTTTTTGTAAAAGTGCTTTTAACACTATACCACAACATACTAAACAACATTTATATTAAAAGAATGACTTTATACCTTAAATTATATTTTCAATTATTTTATCAAATTCTTCTATTATAATTGAACAGATATTTATGACTTTATATAATAATTCTTTATGAATATTTAAATTTTTAATCAAAATATCATCATTAATAACATTACCTATCTTTATTACTTTAAAGTAAGTATTTACAATTATTGGTTGAAAAAACATCATTAATAATGAATTTTTCTGTATCAAATCAACAACCTCTTCGTTTTTTTTCAATTTCCCCAAAAATTTATTATAATCACATAATACTTTATTTCCATTTATATATTTTTTTTCGTTCGTCTTAGTTACTTCATACCTCCTCTCAGATAATTTTTTTAAGTCTTCAAATAAATCTCTAGCTTTCTTAATATTTTTTTCAATCTCCTCTTTAAATAAATTATCATTTTTATAATTAATACTGTCAATAAATTCATTTATACTTATTATATCATCAACACAATATTTATCAATAGCATCATTTAATGACATAATTTCTGTCCCTTTTATATAGGCTCCACCTTCTGTTGCATCTATACATTTACTTTGTGTAATAAGAATTTCATTCTCAAACCACGTAAGGAAATTCTTCCATACTCTTGTACTTGGTATTTTTCTACCATTATAGTCATCTACATAAACAATTTCTTTATTATTTACTAATTCATCTTTTTTCCCTTCATAAACAGTGCCATCACTATGAGTTCTACCATCAGGCGCATAGGCTAAATCTTGCCCAACAAAAATTATTGGATTAGCTCCCACATATTTTGCAAAACCAAACGCCAGATGAGCTACAGATGTTCCCATTTTAAATTTACCCTTATCATTAAATAAATTATTTAGCCACTCATTAATTGCTTCACCTTCTTTAAAACATATAATTTTTTTACCCTTATATTCATCAAATATTTTGGGATATATAACTGGTGGTGCAATAAGAACTATATCTTCAGGTATATTTTTATCTTTATAAAAATAGTTATATGTTTCAACACCTCTTTCAATCGAGAAAACAGCATCTGGTATAATATTTTTATTAAAAAGCGCGTTTAGAGATGCATCCACACTTAAAAGAAGAGCTTTACCCTTTGCTCTTTTTAAAAAGTCTATATTTTTGCTTAATGATGGACCTGAAGAAATTATTATTGCAGGTTTATTTTTATAACTATCTTTTAATAATTTAACTCCAGGATTATTCATAATATGCTTTATATTGGCAAAGTTCTGCCTCAATCCAATCAAAGTATCGTTTATGTCATTACCTATGATAAATAACTTTTCCTTAATAATATTCATAATATCTTCCATCAAATTTTTCCACTCTGGATATATTATATTTTCTGATGGCAATGCTAATACCTGTATATTTGCTGCGTAAAATATAAATTGTGTAATAAATAAATCTGATATTATTTTTCTTACTGTATTTTCATTTCCAACAATAAAAATAAATTGCGGAGACTCAAATAATTGAGTCAAATCCACTGTATTTAGAGCATTATAATATATATCCAAATTAGTTTCAATTACAATAACCCTAGAAGTAAGGCTAATTCGATTTTTCAATTCAAATAAATGATAAGCCAAGCCAATACCAAATACAAAAATCAATGTACTTTTTGAATAATCCAATGAGTCACACAACATCTTGGCCTCATTTATAGGATCGTATTTACTATGTATAAAATATGTTTTATCATCAATTACTATTTCTGATGTAAGCAAACCATTTTTAGCTTTAACATTAATAATATTTTTAGGTAAATAGTCAAATATATTTTTATTGCCACTATTCTTATTTAAACAATTTATATTCTTTTCTAATATACTCATAATTTAATTTACCCCTTATTTAACACTATATTGTAATATACTTTTTAATTCATATTGAAAAAGATCGTTAACAGACACAATGTCTTTATTCTCAATATTATTTAATATCTCATTTAACACACCATTTATATTAAAATCAAACAGCCTTGTCTTTATAGAAATCGAATCATTAGAATCATCATTCAATAGCTGTTTAATTAATGAATTAATATCATCAATTATATCTATTATACCATTATAATACATATTAATATTATTTAAAGTATAATTATTATTATTGAGCTCTATTTTATCAATGATATTTTTTACTTTAGATGAATATATATTATCCATTTTCTCACCTTCTAAATTTTATTCTACTAGAATAGATCGACAAAATTTTATATAACTTTATTCATTTTGAGCATTTTTTAATTTTTACAATTAGATACAAAAAAAGAGGATACAATCCCCTTTTTTTGTTGATATTTCTATCTTAATAATTGTAATACTGTTTGTGGTTGTTGATTTGCTTGAGCTAACATTGCAGTCGCTGCCTGATTTAATATATTGTCTTTTGTAAATTCCATCATCTCTTGAGCCATATCTACATCTCTTATACGTGATTCAGCAGCTGTAATGTTCTCATTTGCCGTTCCTAAATTATTTATTGTATGCTCTAAACGGTTCTGATATGCACCAAGTGTAGCCCTTTGAGTTGATACTTTGTTTATTGCATTATCTATTACTTTTATAGCAATATTAGCTTGTGACTGTGTTCCAACCTGCAGATTCTTTACACCTAATGCTGTAGCATCCATCTTATCTATTTCTATTTGCATATTCTGATTAGTATTCGCGCCAATCTGTAATGTTGCTTTTCCATCCGTCGCTTTATCCGCTGCTGCTGTAGTCTCTGTAAATGCTGATAAAGCATTTGTTGCGGCTGTATTTACATTGCCAGAGCTATCTTTTACAGTTATTGTTAAACCATAAATTGCATTTGCAGTACCTCCGCTTGATGCGGTTGCTAATAAAGTACCTGCAGTATTAACATCAATAGAAATGTTAGCAGTTATTGCACTCTGTAAATCCGATATTTTAGCTCCAGTCGAAACAGTATAACTAACTGTGTACACTTTACCATCTTTCGCATAATTCACTATTACTTGATCGGTAGAGACGATTCCAAGGTTATTACCATTAGCATCAGCTAAGTTTTCTAAAAGTGTACTAGTGCTTATATTTCCCCCACCACTTAACTTTAATGACGTATTAGAATTTACATTAGCTACAGCACTAGTTACTGCGCCTGACATTGAGCCATCTAATAATTTTTTAGTATTAAATTCAGTAGTATTAGCTATTCTGTCAATTTCTGTATTAAGTTGATCCATTTCAGCTTGTATGCTAGCTCTATCTTGTGCAGTATTTGTATCATTTGATGCTTGTACTGCTAATTCTCTCATCCTCTGGAGAATTGATGTCGTCTCATTTAACGCACCTTCTGCTGTCTGTATAAGTGATATACCATCTTGTGCATTTCTTTGAGCTTGGTCTAAGCCAGCTATCTGTGCTTTCATCTTTTCAGATATTGCAAGACCTGCTGCATCATCTGCTGCGCTGTTGATCCTGTAGCCTGATGAAAGCTTCTGCAATGCTTTTTGTGTGTTTGTGTTGTTTGTCTCAAGTGCTCTCCATGCGTTTATAGCACTTAAGTTTGTGTTGATTACCATATTTTCTTCCTCCTTGAATTTTTATTTGGCATCCATGCCATATCGACCATAAATTTTCACAGTTGGCCAACTGCTTGTCTTTTGTTTTACACTATATATATCGATTTTATTTTTTTTTACTTTAGTCTTTTTTTATAATTTTTTCTAACATTTTAAGTGATGATTTATCTATATTAATTGCTTTTTTGTTCTCGTCTTTTACTTCTAAAAGCTCTTTTCTCATGACAGTTACATCCTTTGGAGCGGATATGCCTATTTTTATATTTTCGCCATCGATTCCTACAACCATTACCTCAATGTCATCCCCTATAATCAGAGACTGCCCTATTTTACGAGTAAGTATCAGCATTTTTTAGCTCCTTAAGTAAGGGATGCTTTATCATGTATTTGTCATTGTCCATGATTATCTGCATACCTTTGTTGTTTTCTGCATTTATGATTATAGGGGCTTTTAGATTGGCAGTCATCTTTTCAATTTCATCAGGTATTACAACGATGGCATAAACAAGTACATGGTTTAAGTCCTTTATGTCCAACGATTTTATCGTCTCCTCATCTAATTCAACCTTATAATCTTTTATTACAACTTTAGGATCGACTATCACAAATGCTATATCTGTATCATCAAGGGACTGCAGCCACTTAAAAGGGGTATATTCATCAATGCTTAGAAGAATGAAGCTTTTAAGTCTCTCGAAGCCTGGTATGCCTTCCTCAAAGTGAAGTACATCTTCTTCGTTATAGCTGACAACGCCAAAATTTCTTGTCTCTATATCCATCGCTCATGCCTCTCTTTCAAATTCAAACTATTGCATCCACATTCTGACCTATATAGTCGATTTTTATAGAAGGATACTGAAGCATGTATATGCTTACATTTGCCCTTGTTGCGTCTATCTCAGGTTTTTTAGGTGTGGCATCTATATACGCCTTACCATCCTGCCAGTTTATGTTGAGATAACCATCAAACCATATCTTAGGTCTCGATTTTGGCATAAGGTCTACATTAAAGTCTATGTTTTCAACACCTGCCTGAGACGCTAACTCTGGTATGACATTCTGATGGTTCTCTATTGATGCCAAGGCATCTCCATCTTCAGCAATTTTCCCTATGGCTTCAAGACCTATCTGATAGCTTCTTTCTGCCTCGTCGTGTATAAGATCAAATATGTTTTTTAGTCCAGACTCGTAGAAACATTGATATTGATCTATACGAACCTGTGGCAATTTCTGGTCTATCTCTACCTTAGGCATCTCTTGATGTATATTAAGATCTGCATTCTGATTGTGAATATTAATTGCGGCAGGAGTAGTGTCAATGCCTATCCTGCCGAACGTTTGGTGAATGGCTATATCCATATTACCATCCTCTTACCTCAGAAAATCTACCAAAGATGGCTGAATGATCATAGCGCCTGAAGCTAATGATGCTCTGTACACATTATCATCCATCTTTAGGTTTGTAATAACCTGTGCTATGTCTGCATCTTGATTTTTTGAGAGTAGCGCCGTAAAGTTGTAGTTATCATCACTTAGCCTGTTTGCAGTCAAATCAATTCTATTTGCCTTTGCTCCTGCATCAGCCCTGATTGATAGGATATTTTGCAATTGATTATCTATATCTCCTATTATGTTGCTGACAGCTTGGTTATCTCCCGATTTCAATGCATTTGATAGATTGTCCATCACAGTAAGAAGCTGTGAAGTGCCAGATGTCACATCAAACACCTTATCGCCTGTCACATTCACCTGAATTGTATTACCACCTGCACCTACCTCAAACTTTATGGCGCCATCATCGCCAGCATACCCATTGCTTGTATCGCTAAAAGGCTTTGTATCGGTCTTGTATCCAGCAAATATGTACCTTCCATTGTACTGGGTATTACCTACTTGTATAATCTGCTGCTTTAGCTGATCTACCTGTGCTGCTAAGTTTTGCATGTCGCTTTGAGTAAGAGTGCCGTTAGCCCCCTGCACTGCTAAATCTCTGGCATTTTGCAGCATATCTCCTATTTGCCCTAATGCCGTATCAGTAAGGCTAAGCCACGATTTTGCATCATCTGTATTCTTGGTATACGCATTGTTTCTCGCGATTTCCGTCTTTATCCTTAAAATACTTGCCACTGCAACAGGATCGTCTGATGGCTTGCTTACTTTTTCACCAGTTGACAACATATTTTGATCTTTTTGAAGCCTTTCAAGATTTTTGTTGTAGTCATTCATAAAATCCATCACAAGCATGTTATTCGTTACCCGCATTGTCTACACCTGCCTTTTATGTTACTCCCATTTTATTTATAAGCGTATCTAAAAGCTCATCCATGACAGTTATCATCCTTGCTGATGCTTCATAAGACTTTTGGTATTTAAGCATATTTGCCATCTCTTCATCCAGAGAAACACCAGACACAGATTGTCTGTTGTAATCAACCTGTTTTACCATTGTGCTTTGATTTGTCTGCATCTGATTTGCCTGCTGTGCATCAACGCCAAGGTTGGAAATCAAAGAGCTTATAAAATCGTCCAACGTCCCATTGTTCAATCCGCTGATCTTCGTATCTCTAAGCGCTATAAGATTTAAGACATTTGTATTGTCTCCAGGCAGCGAACTTGCTGATGATGCTGCGGCAATCTTTTGAAGTCCATCATCTGCAAGTATGTCTGATGAAACTTGTATATTTTTAGCATATTCTGCAGTTGGATTATACGTCGTATCTGTTATGTTGAAAAAATTGATGTTAGTGCTTCCATCAAGCCCATATCCTGCAGCATGTTGTGCATTAAAAACCGTCGCAAGGTTGTACGCAAATTGATTCAATTGCTGTTTATAGTAAGGTATCCCTTTCACACCATTTGTGCCATCGCCATCTCTCATATCCAGAAGTCCCTTTAATATGCCACCCGTCGGATTCACAGGCGTTCCGGCAAGATCCCATTTTATTGTTCCTGTATTATCCACGCTCATTGTATAGGCACTATTCCCATCCACAAGAGCTTGTCCGCTTATGTCTACTCTGAAATTTTTATTTGAATCTTCATAAGTATTTATGTTAACTATCTCAGAAAGCTTATCTACCAACAAGTTTCTCTGATCTCTCAAGTCATTGGCTGTCTGCCCTGTAAGCTCAAATCTGTAGATCTCATTGTTCAGTTCCGATATTTGATCTGCATATGAATTGATTTCCTGTACTCGACTTTGAATGGTGCTATTTATTTGGTTTTCTTGATCATCAAGATGCTGATAAATAGTGTTAATGGTATCTGTCAGTGATATGCCATTTTCTCTAACTTCAGCTCTCACTTCAAGGCTTTCCGGGTTTTTTGACAAATCTTGAAGTGAATTAAAAAAATTGTCTAATACGGTTGTGATTCCTGTATTAGATGGCTCGTTTAAGATGCCTTCTATAGCAGACAATGTATCTGACTTAGTCTCCCATTCACCGAGTGTGGTATTTTCTCTCCTGTACTGCTGATCTAAAAATTGGTCTCTTATCTGTCGATAGCCGTCAACATTGACGCCACCCCCTATGGCTTTGCCCCATTGGTCAGCCATACCGTAAGTCGTAGGAGGCGCTATTGCAGACAGGTCTATGACTTGCCTCGTATATCCAGGCGTGTTTGCATTTGAGATATTGTGTCCAGTCAAATTAAGCGCCTGTTGGCTTGCAAAGAGACCTGTTTTTGCTATCTCCAATCCTTGAAAAGTAGACACTGCATTTCATTCCTTTCATAGCTAAAATTATTTCTTACGCCTTTCTATCTATGATTCTATTTATCCTTTTTGATACGCCGCTTTCGCCGTATATACCATCGTCCTCTAATAAATTATTTGATATGACGCCAATCGAATAGTTTACGAATTCGATGGACTGTTTGAGAAGCGATTTATTCAACTCATTCCTATTGCTAAGCGCTTTTAAAAGATCATTAAATTCCTCTTGAACTATTTTTAATTTTTTAGCGTCATCTTCAGGCAGTATACTGCAAAGCTGACTTATGGTCATTTGACTGTCATAATGATCATTTAAAAATTTTTCTCTTTCATCTTCTAAAATCATTAGCTTACTTATTATGCCGCCTTCTACTTTTGTCATGTTGTCAAGTTCTTGTATCTCTCCCAGCACTATGACATCAGTCTTTTTAGTAGCTATCTCATATAAATCTTTGTACAAAAGCATTTCCCCATTCAATACATCAATAAGCTCATCTATATTCGGATTTGGCATAATCATACCACCTTTAAACTTTTTTATCTAAAATAGCTCCTTTTATCATGGACTCAGCGATATCATCAGATTTTATGTTATAATTGCCACTATCAACCTTAGCCTTTATATCCTGCACCTTTTCTTCTCTCAACTTATCATATTCCGCAAAGCTTTTGCTGATCTTAGAAGCATTATCTGATATTTCCACTTTGTCAACTTTGTTTGTCTTACTTGTATTTGCAGCATTAGCATTTGCAGACTTATACATGTCGTAAATATTGTTAACATTAATATTATTGTATATTTTCATTCTATTCCCACCTTCCCAATATTATATCGGCTAAATTCAATTTCACTTAATATTTTCTTTTAGTGTCCTTTTTTTCATCTCTCAAATAAAGTTTTTCAAAACTTTCGTCAATTTTATCAGCATTTAATGCACCTTTTAAAGACCTTTCAAGTTCTCTTGAACATGATTCACAGTATCTGCCTGACAATATCTTTTTACCGCATCTTTCACAAGTCAATGAAATATTGGTGTTTTTAGAGCCCAATATGAGTCTGCCTTCTTTTAAAAAGTCCAATATTCTTTTTACTTCCACATCTGTTGCTTTAGACACTTCTACAACTGTGGCTTGCGGATTTCTCTCAATGTAATCTCTGATTTTTATGAAGTCTTCTTCATCTTTGTTAAAACATTCTGGACATAAATCAAACCCAGTATAGTTATAAAGCTTTCCACATCTTTTACAATTCCTTATATCCATAGCACACCTCACACATTCCTTCCTGTTGCAATTGTAGCTGCAAAAACATCTTTTGCACCGCTTTCTCTTAAAACTTTTGCACATTCATCAAGGGTAGAACCTGTTGTCAAAACATCATCCACCAAAAGTATGGTCTTGTCTTTAACAAGATCGCCATAAACTACCTTAAAAGCACCTTTTAAGTTTTTCATGCGCTCTTCTCTTTTAAGTTCGGTCTGGGATTTAGTGTTTTTTATACGTCTCAAAGGCTTTGACATGATTACGTCGAATCTATAAGAAAGCTCTCTCGCCAAAAGCTCTGATTGGTTGTATCCCCGCTCATCCAGCTTCGTCCTATGAAGTGGTACAGGTACTATAACATCAAACTTTATACCAGCTTCTTGAATACATCTATACATGTATTCTGCAAAAAATTCAGCTAAACTTCTCTCTTTGTAGTACTTGAATCTGGCAATCAATGATTTTATCGTTTCGTCATACTCAAAAGGACTTATGCTGCGAGTAAAAACATGGTTTATTTCCATGCAGTCAGGGCATCTATCGCCATCTCTAATAGGCTTTCCACACACAGAGCACCTATTCCCGATAATGAATGGCAATTTATTTTCACATTCAAAGCATATTTTGCCTTCTTTTATGACTTTGCCGCAAAGCAAACAATTTGTCTTTGGCGGAAAAAGTAAATCAAGAAAAATCATAGTGCATCCTTCCGTCCATCTATTTAACTTTTATATCGGCATATTTTAAAATTTATTTAACTTTCGTGAAATTAATCAATTTTCTTCCACCATGAATTTAAGGACTTTCATAAGTTTAGGTAAAAGCCCTGAGTACCTCTTTGATATAAGATTATTGTCGATCATACTTTTTAAGTATTTTTCTTGGCCAACTATTACCACAAGCTTTTTAGCCCTCGTAACAGCCGTATACAGAAGGTTTCTGGTAAGAAGCATAGGCGGTCCAAAGCTCATAGGCATGATGACAGCCGGAAATTCACTTCCTTGGCTTTTGTGGACAGTCACACAGTAAGAAAGGCTTAGCTCATCTATATCTGCAAAATCGTAAACAACCCTCTTGTCGTCATCAAATAAAACAGTAAGCTCCTGTGAATCATTATCGATAGACTCTATAATACCCATATCACCATTAAAGACGCCTTCACCTTTTTCGTCTCCTTTTGTCCACTTCATCTTGTAGTTGTTTTTTATCTGCATCACCTTGTCTCCTACTCTGAAAGTAAAATCTTTCATCTGCCTCTCATCCAATCCCTTTTTCGAAGGATTTAAGCACCTTTGCAGTTCATTGTTCATGTTTATCACACCTATCAAGCCTTTTCTCGTGGGGCTTAAAACTTGAATATCCGTAAAAGGGTTAAATCCATACGCTTCAGGCAACCGCCTTTTACATAAATCCAATATAATATTTAAAATTTCATCTTGTGATGAAGCATTTATAAAGAAAAAGTCATTTTCTTTATCATTTAACACAGGGTACTCGCCATTGTTTATCTTGTGGGCATTTACTACTATCAAACTTTCCTTCCCTTGCCTGTATATCTTATTAAGCCTTATAACTTTTACCAAGCCGCTATCTATGATGTCTCTAAGCACATTGCCAGCTCCAACAGACGGAAGCTGATCCACATCTCCAACAAGTATCAATCTTGAGCTCAGTGGAATAGCTTTAAGGAGAGCATTCATAAGCAATATGTCTATCATCGAAGCCTCGTCCACTATTATGACATCTTCTGTCAATGGGTTTTTATCATCCTTTCCAAACCCTCGTCCTTCTTCTTCAGTGTATGAATACTCTAAAAGGCGATGTATCGTCTTAGCTTCAAAACCTGTAGCTTCAGTCATCCTCTTTGCAGCTCTTCCTGTAGGTGCAGTTAATGCTACCGATTTTTTAAATTTTTTAAAAAGCTTTATAATGAAATTTATTATGGTGGTCTTTCCCGTCCCAGGCCCACCTGTTATGACGAGAATTGAGTTCTTGACAGATTCTAAAACTGCAACACGCTGATTGTCTGCAAGATGAATTCCCATGTCTGATTCTATCTTCGATATTTCACTTTCAATATCAATATCCTCAGGCTTTACATCTGTCAGCGTCATGTTTAAAATCTTATCTGCAGTGTTGTTTTCAGCTACAAAATACGGTATATAATACACGCCGTGAGAGCCATCTTCAAATGTCTCAAACTTCACTTTTTCGCTTTGTGCCAGAAGAACCAACGAATCATAAACTTCTTCTTCTGATACTTCAAGAAGTTTTGCTGCTTCTTTAAGCAAAAGTTCAAGTGGCACATACGTATGGCCATTTGATGCATATTGTATCAAAACGTACTTTGTACCAGATGAAATCCTATAGCTGGAATGCAAGTCAACACCCATTGCTCGAGCTATCTTATCAGCCGTCCTAAAGCCAATCCCAAAAATTTCATCCGATAGTCTGTACGGATTCTGCTTTATGAGTTCTATAGAATCATCGCCGTATTGCCTATATATTTTAATTGCATTTGTGGTAGAAATGCCATAACCTTGTAAAAAAACCATCACGTCCCTCAATGTCTTCTGCTGCTCATAAGATTCTGATATCATCTTTACTCTTTCTTCGCCTATTCCAGGTATATCCAATAATTTTTCTGGATGAGATTCTATGATGTTTAGAGAATCGACGCCGAATTTTGAGACAATCTTTTTCGCCATGACAGGACCTATACCTCTAATGAGTCCAGATGATAAAAACCTCTCCATCCCATACAACGTTGACGGCGCTATCGTCTCATACTTTGAAACTTTCACCTGTTCCCCATAGTCAGGATGCGTCATCCATTCGCCTTCAACTTTAAGCGTCTCACCTATTCCAACAAAAGGCATATATCCTACAACGGTGATAGTGTCCTTTTTCGAATTAAGTTCTAATACAGCATACCCATTTTGTTCATTTTTAAAAATTATCTCCTCAACTGTACCTATTATTTCAACCATATCTATCCCTACTTTTTTATTTTCTATCTACAATTGTATATTATTTTCATATACATTTGAAGCACATATCATATTTTCTCGATTTTATACTTTATATTTACAATTTCTTCGTACAAAAGGGCTATATCTGCTTTAGTTGCTGGAAGGTTGTACATGGATCTGTCGCTTTCAAAATTTAATGGACTTAAATTTGCAAAAAAAGTCTTTATCATTGCAGCATCTCTCAAATGTTTTTCAATTGTCGATTTCTTTTGATATACTTTTATCTTGATGTTGCCAACATTTACAATGCAATACGTAGAATGCTCCTCAATCTCATTTATTTTCTCATAGCACACATATCCGTAAGATACATCCTTTGCTACTTTTGGAATCCTCGATTTTAACTGTACAAGCGTAAAGTTGCCAGCTAAAGGAATTGGAAAATTATTTTTTATGCCAAGGCTTTTGGCGTACTTTTCTTTTATGGCACTTAAATCTACAGCATACTTTTTCAAAGTCCTCTTTAGACAACTTTTGACACTGGATTTTATACGCAATACATCGCCATTTAAGTCTATTAATTCTGTTCCATCACCGTAATCATCAAGATAACAAGGCAATATGGCAATGTACACATCAGGTATATCAAAATTCTTCATCTCCATTACTCCTTTACGAACTAATGTTTGTACATATTATATATTATAACAACTTTAAAGTCAATATATGGATAAAATTTTAAATAATTTTTCTGAATTTTTTTTTTTTTTTTTTTTTTTTTTTTTTTTTTTTTTTTTTTTTTTTTTTTTTTTTTTTTTTTTTTTTTTTTTTTTTTTTTTTTTTTTTTTTTTTCTCT
>NZ_JBPODR010000018.1:0-30163 GCF_051201035.1 Thermoanaerobacterium thermosulfurigenes | reverse complement strand
CCATTTTTTTTTTTTTTTTTTTTTTTTTTTTTTTTTTTTTTTTTTTTTTTTTTTTTTTTTTTTTTTTTTTTTTTTTTTTTTTTTTTTTTTTTTTTTTTTGAATTTTATTACAATGCATGAAATTATTGACTACTCCAAAGAATTATAATATAATATTAATTGTCGAAAAAAGGGGAAAAATGAGATGAATTATGATGAAGAAAAACTGATGTCGCATCTTTTGATGTCATTAAAGAATTACCATTACGAGACGTACAAACATAGCATAAGAGTCGCAAAATTGTCATACAATGTAGCGAACATGATGCGACTTAACATGAAGGAAAAAATAGCAATATATAAGGGTGCATTACTGCATGATATAGGCAAAGTGATGATTCCAATTAATATTCTTGCAAAACCAGACAAACTTACAGAATTAGAATACGACGTCATGAAATTGCATCCCATATACGGCGCCGATATACTTGAAGCCTTGACCCCACTTGTATACTTGACGTCTACTGTGCTATATCATCATGAAAGGCTTGATGGGACAGGTTATCCTTATGGTTTAAAAATCATTCCATTTGGTGCACAGATTGTAGCAGTGTGTGATTCTTTCGACGCAATGACAAACGATAGACAGTATAGAAAAGCTAAAAACACTATTGAAGCAATACGTGATTTGAGAGAGTGCGATGCAAAATACAATCAGATGCTTGTTTCAGCATTAGAAAACGTGATTAAAACAAATGCAAAAGTTTTTGGAAAAAATAGAGAAAGCAATGGAATAGCCATCTAATTTATGCTATAATAAAAGTAGCGGAGCGTACAATTTTTATAAAAACTGCGGCTATAAATATAAATATACATAAACGCCGCAAAGCCCGGAGTTTCCTCCGGGCTTTAAAATTATTATTTATTAAAAGCAAGTTTTTTCAATATTTCAGCTCTGTCAGTTCTCTCCCATGTAAGGTCAAGATCTGTTCGGCCAAAATGTCCATACGCTGCAACTTGTCTATAAATAGGCCTTCTTAAATCAAGATCTTTTATGATAGCAGCAGGTCTTAAATCAAATACCTTTTTGACTATTTCAGATATCTCTTCATCAGATATCTTTCCAGTGCCAAAAGTATCTACATTGACTTCTAATGGTGTAGCTACGCCTATAGCATATGCCAATTGAACTTCACACTTTTCAGCAAGTCCAGCAGCTACAATGTTTTTCGCTACATACCGTGCAGCGTACGCAGCAGATCTGTCAACTTTCGACGGGTCTTTGCCAGAAAAAGCACCACCGCCATGTCTTGCATATCCACCATAAGTGTCGACTATTATCTTCCTTCCTGTAAGGCCACTGTCCCCTTGCGGTCCACCAACTACGAATCTTCCTGTCGGATTTACATATATCTTCGTATCTTCATCAATAAGCTCTGGTGGAACGATAGGTTTTATTACATACTCTTTTACATCATTTTCAATCTTATCATGATCAACGTCTGGCGAGTGTTGTGTAGATACGACGATTGAATCAACTCTTTTTGGTACGTCATCAACGTACTCAATCGTCACCTGTGTCTTGCCATCAGGTCTTAGATAATCTAAAGTGCCATTTTTCCTTACCTCTGCTAATCTGCGAGCAAGTCTATGGGCTAATGATATTGGAAGAGGCATAAGTTCAGGCGTCTCTGTACATGCGTATCCAAACATCATACCTTGGTCTCCAGCGCCTTGTTCTTCCAGCTCATCGTGGGAGATGCCTTTTTTAACTTCCAGAGCCTTATCAACTCCCAATGCTATATCTGGAGACTGTTCATCTATTGATGTAAGCACAGAGCATGTGTCAGCATCAAAACCGTATTTTGCCCGCGTATACCCTATCTCTTCTATAACCTTTCTTGCAATTTTGGGTATGTCAACGTAGCACTTTGTGGATATTTCGCCCATTACCAATACCATACCTGTCGTGACAGCAGTCTCACAAGCTATCCTCGCATAAGGATCATTTTTTAGGATCTCATCTACAATAGCATCAGATATCTGATCGCAAATTTTATCTGGATGTCCTTCAGTAACTGATTCTGAAGTAAAATACTTTTTCATTCGTATCCTCCTTTTTAAATCACATAAAAGACCTAAAACAAAATAAAACCTCTCCAAAAGAAGAGGCACATCCACCCTCATCTTTCAGAAGCGAACTTCTGCGAGAATTAGCACCTTGTCGTAAAACAGGTTGCCGGGCTTCATAGGGCTCCTCCCTCCACCTCTCTTGATAAGAGTTTCACTTATTTAACTTAAAATATAATATCACAGTACAACAAATAAGTCAATTAAAAATTAAAAAAGTGCTTGATGACAATCAAGCACTTTAAAGTTAATATATGATAATGAAGGGGTTTTATGCCTTTTAGAATACAACAAACTTATCTCTTGGAGCTCCACATACTGGACATTTTTCTGGAGCCGTATCAATTGCCGTATACCCGCAAACTGGGCAAATATACACTTTAGATATAGCTATGTCTTCATTTTTAAGTGCCGCTGCTTTTGCATCTGTATACATCTTAGCATGTAACTTCTCAGCTTCAAGAGCATAGTTGAAGCTTTTATCTGCAGATTTCTCCTCCTGCAGATCTGCTACAGCTTTATATGCTGGATACATTTCTTCTACTTCAAATGTCTCACCTGCTATTGCCTTGTCAAGATTTGCTACTGTGTCTTTCACTTCGCCTAATGTCTTGTAGTGATTTGTAGCATGAACTAATTCGGCGTAAGATATAGCTCTAAAAAGCTTTGCTATGTTTGGCTTACCCTCCTTTTCAGCCACATCAGCAAAAATTTGATACCTCATGTGAGCCTGGCTTTCACCTGCGTATGCATCGCTTAGATTTTTTGTCGTCATTTCTCTCATTTCAAAATCTCCTCCTTTTTTAATCTAATACTTTGTCCCCTGGTTTCCAACCTACAGGGCAAGCATGACCTGTTTGAAGTGCATTAAGCACTCTCAATATTTCATCGACATTTCTGCCGATTACTGGCTCATGTACAACTTCGTAATCAACATTTCCCTCAGGATTAATGATGAATGCAGCTCTCAATGCTATACCAGCATCTTCAATAAGTATTCCATACTGCTTTGTGACTTCTTTGTTGTAATCAGATAAAAGCGGAAAATCAACACCACCAAGACTATCTATCCATGCCTTGTGCGAGTAAACGCTATCTGTGTTAATACCTAATAACTCAGCATTGAGCTTGTCAAATTCAGGTTTCATCCTGTTAAACTCAGGTATTTCTGTTGAACATACTGACGAAAAGTCAAGTGGATAAAAGAAAAGTACTACCCATTTACCTTTATAATCGCTTAAGGATATTTGACCTTTTGTGCTTTCTAACTTAAATTCAGGAGCTTTCTTACCTACCAACGACATATGTACCCACCTCTCATCTATTCTTAGTCAATCATCACATCGGATAAGCTATTAATATTTTATTTCTATTAATAACTATTTTCCCTTCACAAGTATTATTATACATCAATTATTTTTTATGTCAATAGGATTTGGAAAATATTTTATCGATGTCTTTGAAAATCGTTACTATGAGGAAATATTGAAAGGCAAAATAAAAAAAAGGCCCTTTAGCCTTGTATTCATGGTGGAGGGAGATGGATTCGAACCATCGAAGGCACCAGCCAACAGATTTACAGTCTGCCCCCTTTAGCCACTTGGGTATCCCTCCATGATTATTTTATTTTAATGTGAGAAAAATCTTCACAAATAGAAATGGTGGTCGCAATAGGGCTCGAACCTATGACCCCCTGCTTGTAAGGCAGGTGCTCTCCCAGCTGAGCTATACGACCAATCATGGTCGGGGTGGAGGGACTCGAACCCCCGACCCCATGCTCCCAAAGCACGTGCGCTACCAACTGCGCTACACCCCGGCGTCTCGCGACATATTTGATTATAGTTGAAATCTATCAATTTCACAAGATTTATTATTCCTCATTTTAGCCGGTTTCCATAAGTTAATTTGGTATTTTTTCGATATCTTTCGCTTATACTCCATTTATCTTTTATAATCATTATACGCAATTTAGGCAATAATAATATCAGTTTTTATTTTTATTTTATGAAATTGTAACACGGCTGTAATATACAAAAGGTACAATATGGTTATATGCTATGGAAAATTTATCAACAGCGCTAAATTGCCGAAGATAAGTTTTAAAGAGCAATTGCTAAATACATAGGAGGGATTTTCTTGAAGTACCGAAAAGTTATAAGCATGTGTATATATTTAATAATTATTTTTTCATCGATTTTTATGAATGGTATTGTTGCAGATGCTTACACCGTAATAACTTCAAATGAAAGCCAGCAAATATTAAGTAAAGGTGTTACAGAAAAGAATATTACATATTTTACGACAGATGGTTTTATCAATATCAATGTTTTGGATGTGGACTTAAGCGACAGTAACACATCAATATCCACTATCTTTAATCCATCAGGTTTTAAAGACAGAATGGATGTAGAAGACATGGCAAATGGCAACGGTGCTATAGCCGCAGTAAATGGCGATTTTTTTGACACGAAGCAAGGGTTTATCGTAGGAGCATCGGTTAAAGACGGAAATCTTTTAACTGTCCCATACTATCAAGGGAATTACGCCACATTTGCCATTGACAAAAACAACGTGCCATCAATAGGATATTGGAAAAGCACTTCTCTTAGCATAACACTTCCAGATGGCAATCAAGTTCCCGTAAGTGCTTTAAACAACGTAGGTTCCATAGGCAGTGGTACATCTTGCGTCATATTTACGAAAGACTGGAATGATGAGACACCGGGTCTAAGCGATAGCTATAAAGACCTTGTTGAAGTATTGGTTGACAAAAACGACAGTGTCTTAGAGGTAAGGCAAAGCCAAGGTCCCGCAGCGATTCCCGATGGAGGTTATTCTATAGATGCAACAGGCGACGTAGCAAAGATTTTATTAAATCTAAAACAAGGAGATAAAATCATCAAAAATATCTCTACAGACCCTCCATTTGACAACTTTAAGATGGCTGTAAGCGGAGGAACCATTTTGGTACAAAACGGTTCAATACCGTCGCAATTTACCGACAATGTAGATGGCATATACGCAAGGACAGCTATAGGCTATACTGAAGATAAGAAGCATGTAATAATAGCAACAGTTGACAACGCCAACACGAGAGGGATGACAGAAAGTGAATTAGCGCAGCTTATGTTAAGCTTAGGCGCTTATGATGCTATGAACTTAGACGGTGGCGGCTCAACTCAAATGGCCATAAGACCTTTAGGAGATAGTCAAGCAAAGGTCCAAAATGAAGTTCCTGGCTTCGAAAGAAATGTAGCCAACGGCGTTGGAGTATTCAACACAGCACCAACAGGAAATCTATACGCCATAAAAGTTGAAGCAGATAGCCCAAATGTCTTTGTAGGCACCCACAGAGCAATCATCGTAAAGGGATATGATGCAAATTATCAACCAGTAAAAATCGATCAAAACTCTGTATCATTTTCTATAAGCGGCATAGCAGGAAGATTTGATGGAAATGAATTTATGCCTCAAAGTGCAGGTGACGGCGTAATAATAGCAAGAGTAGGCAATGTGACTGGTACATTGAAAATAAAGGCTTTAGATGCTATAGCAGACATAAGATTTACACCTTATTCGGTCAATGTCGATAAAGGCGGGACTGCATCAATATCTGTGATAGGGAAAGACATAAACGGCTATAGAGCACCTATAGAAGACCGAGACATAAGCTGGACGGTTTACAACAATGTGGGCACTATTTCAAATGGAGTCTTCAAAGCATCAAATATCGATCTATCTGGTGCTTTGTCGGCAAATATAAATGGAAAAGTGGGCAATTTAATGGTAAAAGTGGGACAAGGATCAGATTTTGACGTATCACAACTTCCAAAGCCATTGGACTTTGAATCTATTGACAGCAAAAATAGAGAAGTAAGCGTCAGCAACACTAACGATTCGTTTAAATTCATGGTATTTGGGGACACAGATTACAATACGCTTTTGAAGCTTCAAATTTCTTTAAAAGCTGCCAGCATAGCCAATAAAGGCTATCCTTTAGTAGTTTTCACAGGGGATGTAAATGACAAAGTCTTAAAATCACTTACGATTCCGTATATAAAAGCAGGTAATTCTTACGGAGTATATGACTTTAGAAATTCGACATTTATCATGTTGGATGATACTAATGGAGGTTTGCTATCATCCAATAAAGACCAGTGGAGTTGGTTTCTAAACACATTAAACAACGTAAAAGGAGATAATCTATTTGTAGTTTTGCCAAAACCTGTATGGGGCTCCGATGGATTTAAAGATACAAGAGAATCTCAACTGTTTGAGGATACACTGCAAAAATTCAAAGAAGATACAGGTAAAAACGTATGGATAATATACAATGGCGACACACCTTTCTATACAACCTTAAATGATAGCATAAGATATATATCTAATTACGGAACAAATTATGACGGTGGCAATATAGACATATACAATAATGCAAGATACATTTCAATAATGGTAAATGGAAAAGACATTTACTATCAAGATAAGAATTTGTTTACAAAGTAAAAGATGCGCTTTATGCGCATCTTTTACTTTGATGTATTTTTCTCGTCAAAATACTTTTCTACCACACTCTTTAAAAAATCTATATCACTTTCTGACAGGTGCTTTTTAAGTATATCCATCATCTCATAACTTTCTTTTTGTGTCACACCATCTTGAGACATTTTCATGATCTCTCCTATGCCTGAGGGACCTAATTTCATCAATATGCTTATAGCCTTAGATTTTGTTGTAAAATCCATCTCTCTTTGAACGCTTAATATTTTTTCAGGCGTTACAACTATTCTATTCAAGTTTAAATTTTCACTGCTTTCTTTTGAATTGTTGTTGCCGTTTATATTTGTAAAATTTCTGTTCCTCTCTTGAATCAATTTCTCCAGCGATTTCTCATCAAATTTTCTTGTGTCATTTTCCTCACTGTTCTTTCTATCAGAATTTTTCTTCTCGCTTTTTTCATTATCTACTGCTGATTTATCTTCATCTTCTTTCAAATTTGGAGTGGTATTGAAAACAGGAACCTGCAACTCATTTTGATTGATTTTACCCGTAGATGAATAGTATGTACTTTTATTTACCGGTTTTAAGACTTCGTTTGGAGGTGGCTGTTCTTTTATAAAAATATCAAGCATAAATATAATACTGACAACCGTAATAGCGATGACGAACCCAATGCTACAGATTGATTTTTTCACCAAAAACACTCCCTTCGAATACTTTTATTATTTCATCCTTAACAGCATTTAATACAAATTTTGGAGGAAGATTTTATGGATGAATTGCGGGTTAGATATGACGACAAAAACGCCATCAATCTCATGTCAGCGTATTTAGCAGAGCAGATAAACTTTGATTCTGTGATACTTTGCATAGGAACCGATAAATGCATCGGAGATTCGTTAGGGCCTATTGTAGGAGACATGATATCAAAAATGACCAGCGGCATAAGCGTATATGGAACATTAAAAAATCCGATACATGCAATGAACCTTGAAGAAAACATCGCACACATTAAGAAAAAGCATCCATACAGCAACATCATTGCTGTTGATGCTTGCCTTGGAGATAAAGACAACATAGGTAAAATATCCATAAAAAAATCGCCGATATATCCAGGCAAAGGAGTAGGAAAAGTATTGCCTGCCGTCGGCGACATATCTATAATAGGCGTGATTGACGCCTTTGACATAATACCTGTACATAATACAAGGCTTGGATTTGTATTTGAGATGGCAGAAGTCATAGCCATGAGCATACATAGAGCTTTTTATTTGAAAGCAACCATAAAAAATAACTCTGACGTAAGTCAGAGCTAATCTTTTTTACTTTAGGTACAATGGTATTGACACAAGATCTTGCACAGAGCCATCTTTTGGGCTTAATGAAAATACCTGCAGTGTGCCATCTTGTGGTGTTGATAATGGATTGTACTGTATGTCTGCTTGAAAATCTCCCCACGATGGTGCACCAGCACTTGCCTGCACAGATGTCTGCGTCAATATATTGCCATTTGAATCCAACAGCCTTATATTAACAACAGCTTCAAAAACCCTGGCCTTTCCTACCACTTTTATAGGGCTTGTAACGCTGTTGTTTCTCATAGGCGACAACACGATTATGTTTGCCTCCTGGCTACTGTAGGATGTAATTGTGTTTTTGTCAGAATCAATCACAGCCCGCGCTTCTTTGTTTTTCGTCAAAATCATGCCAAGCTCATCACCTACTTTTATATCTGTAAAATCCATGTCTGTCTCTGAATACTGGTAACCACCTTGACTGTCGTAGCCGATCTTTGACTGGCGGTGTATTATGGCATTTGGCAACACCTTAATATCTGGACCTGCTACATTATTTATATCACTTGTATCTTGGTATTCCCGCTCTATCGTAACGACTCTCGTATCGTAATTGATGGCTTGTACGATGCCATATATGAATGTTTCTCCTTTTGTAGGGTCTGCTTCAGGTATCTTCGTAAATTTCGGCTTAACATCACTTATAACCCATATATTGCCTTCCTTATCGCCTTCTGGTTGGACAAGTGTCACAAGATAAGACTTATTGTCATGGATAGCATTTATGAGTGCAATTCCACCCTTTTTAGATTCCAATGAAAAATCGTCATCAGGCGAAAATCCAACAATGCCGCCTTCCTCTTGTATTACTTTCATCGGATCCAATCTCCATGAATCTTTTCCAAATGACGTACTCTCCTGAAGTTTTTTAATCCTGTCCTTATCGATGTACACTTCTCCTGTAAGCACAATCCTATTCAATGGATCAAGGCCTATTTTATAACCATAAAGTGAATCTATCTTGTTACCTTCCACTAAAATCTGGACACTGTTTATGTTTGGAAGTCCAGTAAGTGTATTTACGAGTGCAGCGACCATGTACTTAGCTGTAGTCCCATCGATGCTTGTTGAAGATGTATAATCTTTAGAAAAGTTGACATATGCTGTAGTATCTTTCAACTGAACCGATAGAAGCTTTGTGTTGTCAGGAATTATAGGTTTTGAATATTGATCTGAAGGGCCTTTCATCAATTCATTTATCACCTGTTTCAGTAAGTCCGCATTTTCGGATACGCTTCTTACTTCCATATTCAATCCTAACATCTTGCTATTTAAAAAATACAGCGAAACTTCTTTAACAGCTTGAACAGTAGATTTCGGGCTTATAGGGGCATTTTTTTCCGTCTTAGTTTTCGTATTTGTAAAACAACCTGACAAAGAAATTGCAGCGATCAATATCAAGACTAAAAACGCCTTCTTCATTGTTATCCCCTCCTAAAAATATGATACAACATTTTTATTACACCTGTATTAACAGAACCTTAAAATTTAATAAATTTTTGTTTAAATGTTCTTAACCGGAATCGTTATGTAGAAAACGGTGCCTTCGCCGACGGTGCTTTTAACGTCTATGTGTCCTTTATGCAAATCTACAATCTCCTTTACTATGGCCAAACCCAATCCAAAACCTCCAGTCTTTTGAGATCTTGCCGTATCGCCTCTGGAAAACCTTTCAAACACCTTAGGTAGCGTTTCCTGACTTATTCCTATTCCTGTATCAGATATGGTGATGTAGACATTTTTATCATCTGAATCAAGAGTCAGTTTGACCGAGCCGCCACTTGGAGTGTACTTTATGCCGTTTTCAACAACATTGTATATCATCCTGTAAAATCTATCTGCATCAACATCTGCAAAAATGTTTTTCTCGTTTTCAAATATCAGTGAAACACCTTTTTGATCAGCTATGGCTTCAAGGTTTTCAATGACATTGTAAGCAATCTCAGTAATATTTTCCGTTTTATTTTCGATCGAGCGTATTTTGTCAATCTTTGCTAAAACCAGCAATTCATTTACAAGCCTCGTCATTCTGTCAACTTCAGAATTTATGTCCTTTAAAAACTCCTTATACACAGATATATCGACATTATCACTGGATATAAGCGGTTCTACGAGGGCTTTTATTGCCGCCAATGGCGTTTTAAGTTCATGCGATGCATCAGAAACAAATCTTTTTCTCTCCTCGTCTATCTTCATAAGCTTAGTACCCATATCGTTAAATGCATCTGCCAGCCTGCCTATTTCATCATTTCCCTTAACATCAACTTTGTAGTCAAATTTACCTTCGGATATTATCTTTGTAGCGTCTGTAAGCCTTTTTAAAGGCTTAGTTATAAATGCAGCGACTATTAAGCTTAATATGCTTACAATTGAACCTATGGCAGTAAATGTGTATATCATCTGCATTTTAATAGAGTACAAAAAATTCATCACGTCATCAATAGACGTAGATAATAGGACGCTCCCTACAATCTCATTTTTTATAGTCACAGGAACGGCAGAATACATGGTCCAACCAGAACCTGTGATGTAATGTATGCTTGTAGAGCCTGTCCCTTTTAAAGCAGATTTAATATCACTGTAGTTATTTATATCTTTGCCTTCAATACCGCCATTTCCTGCAGAGTCAACTATCACTTTTCCATTTACATCAGTAAAAAGGATCCGCGAGTTAATCTGGTTTGCATAGTCAACAATGGTAGGCTCAATCAAATACGAGGAGACGCCTATAAATTTAGAAACCAAATTTGCAATCATATTAGCCTGAGTCAAATTAGTAACTCTTTCATTTGCAAGGTAGCTTTCATAAATATTGTTGAAAAGATAAATACCTGTAGAAGCTAACGAAACTATTAGAATAATAAAATAAATCGAAAATATCTTCCACCTTAAACTCAACGTATCACCCTATTTCATGTAGTAGCCAGAGCCCCACTTTGTGAAAATATGCTTTGGATTTGCCGGGTCATCTTCTATTTTCTCCCTAAGCTTTCTTATATGGACATTTACAGTATTCGTATCTCCATAAAAGTCAAATCCCCATATTAAGTCCATCAGTTTGTCCTTAGAATAAAGCTTACCCGGATTCGAAGCTAAAAGAACTAATAATTCAAACTCCTTATTTGTAAGATCGATGTCTTTGCCATTCTTCTGGACTATTTTGTCAGGAACATTTATCGTAATATCACCTAACTTGATTACGTCGTGCTTTTTTACATAAGGCGTCGTTGTCCTTCTAAATAAAGCTCTGATTCTGGCAATCAATTCCCTCGTGTTGAAAGGCTTTGCAAGGTAATCATCTGCTCCCATCTCAATGCCTACTATCTTATCCACATCTTCACCTTTTGCTGTAAGCATTATAATAGGTATATTTGAAAATGACCTTACCTCTTTGCAAAGTGTAAGACCGTCGATTTTCGGCAGCATCAAATCTAATATAACTAAATCATAATTGCCATTTTTAATTTTTTCCAAACCTTCTTCGCCATCATAGGCACAATCAACGTAGTATCCTTCTTGAATGAGTGATAGCTTTAACCCTTTTACAAGCATTTCTTCATCATCGATAATTAAAATGTTTTCCATAGCCGATACCTCCATTTTTAGTATATCATATTCTATGTAAAAATTGTATATAATTGATTTTATGTTTAAATAAGTCTACAATTTAATTGAGGTGATAATATGAAGACGCTAATTGTAAATGGCAGATTATTAATTGACGGAAATATAGTAGACGGCAAAGATGTATTGATTGAAGGAAATAAAATAAGCGCTATCGGATGTGGTCTTTATGGCGACAACATAATAGATGCTGAAGGAAACTACGTATCACCAGGTTTCGTAGACATACATATACATGGTTCTTCCGGATTTGATACAATGGACGGTACTTTTGAAGCAATAAATGCAATATCGAAGTCTGTGGCAATGCACGGCACCACGTCATTTCTCCCTACCACTATGACGGAAGATAAAAACAAAATCAAAAATGCTATAAAAAATGTGTTTTACAACAAAGACCGTGTTGAAGGTGCTGAAATCTTAGGCGTACACATGGAAGGTCCTTTCATAAACCCAAAACAAAAGGGAGCGCAAGATGATAAATTCATTTTAAAACCTACAGTAGAAAATTTCACTGAAATTTGCGGCGAATACATGAATATTGTGAAACTTGTAACAATAGCACCTGAAGTTGATGGAGCATTAGAGCTTATACGTTATTTAAAAGAAAAAAACATCGTCGCATCTGTTGGACATACTGATTCTACTTATGATGATGTGGCTTTAGGATACAAAGCAGGTATAACACACGCCACCCACGTCTTTAATGCCATGAAGGGGTTTCACCACCGTGAAGTAGGAACAGTAGGAGCAGTCTTCGATCTTGACATAAGCGCAGAAGTGATCGCTGACGGAATACATTCCGTCTTCCCAGCCATAAGGACACTTCTAAAGCTAAAAGGCAAAGAAAAAGTAAATCTTGTAACAGATGCAATGATGGCTGCAAACTTAAGAGATGGCCTTTATCAGTTGGGTGGTCAAGACGTATACGTCAAAGACGGTGCTGCAAGACTAAAAAGCGGAGTCTTGGCAGGAAGCACCCTTACATTAGACAAGGCTATCAAGAATATTTTATCCAATACAGATTTATCATTACCTGAATCTGTCGCACTGGCGTCTTACAACAGTGCAAAAGTAATAGGTGTTGATGACAGAAAGGGCCTTATAAAAGAAGGATACGATGCAGATATAGTAATCTTTGACGAAAATATAGAGATAAAAAAGACGATTGTCGGTGGGAAAATCGTCTATGAAAAAAATAGCCAATAAGGCTATTTTTTTTCTTCACCATATCCTGTTGATTCTCTGACAATAAGCTGATGAGGCAAAACCACGTGCATATCATCAATAGGCTCTTTAGCAAGCAATTTTGTCATAAGTCTCATACTTACAGCGCCTATATCGTATGCAGGCCTTTGAATAGTAGTTATAGTAGGCCTAAACATATATGAAAGATACGTGTTATCAAACCCGATAACATGAATGTCTTCAGGCACGCTAAATCCAGAGTCAAATATGGCATTTATTGCAGCGGCAGCCATCTCATCTGATGCTGCAAAAACAGCGTCAACATTGTTTTCCAAAAGCTTTAGCATTGCAAGGTACGCTTGCCTTGCTTTGAAACTGCCTTCTACAACAAGCGACGGCTTAAATCTTATTTTCGCCTCAGATAAGGCTTCTTTGTATCCATTTATCCTCTGTACGCCCCCGATAGGATCATCAGCAGGTCCAGATATCATACCTATCTTCTTGTGCCCTAAAGAAATCAAATACTTCACAGCATCATAGGAAGCTTTTTTGTTGTCTATATTGACATTTGGAAACTCCGACTCAGCATCCTCTGTGCCTGCTAAGACAATCGGTATACCTATGTCTTTTAGCTGCTGCTTTACTGAATCTCTAATTATATCGCCCATGTATATGATGCCATCAACTTGTTTTTCGCTAAGTATCTCTATATAATTCATCTCTTTTTCTTCTTTTTGGTCTGTGTTGCACAGAAATATATTGTAAGAATACATGCTGGCAATGTCTTCTATGCCTCTTACAACTTCAGGATAAAAAGGACTTGATATGTCAGGCACAATAAGCCCTATCGTGTGAGTCTTCTGTATCTTCAGGCTTCTGGCTAAAGCATTTGGCTTATAGCCTGTCTTTTTTATGGCATCCAACACCCTTTGCTTTGTCTCATCAGTAACAACAGCGCTGTTATTTAAAACTCTCGACACTGTAGCTATAGAAACTTTCGCTTCCCTGGCCACATCTTTAATAGTAGCATTCACTCTTTACCACCTCTAAGTTATCGTTTTCTCATACCTTATGGATATTTTACTTTTTTAATGAAAATTTGTCAATAGATTTTCGAAAAAATTTTACATTGTTTTTCATAAATCAACAAAAAAAGACGAAGATCATTTGTCTTCATCCTCATCATCATCTTTTTTTCTATCTTTTAAGACGAGAACAGGTATAAATGACATAGCCATGTACATTATGCCTACAACTAAGACCACAAGAATGCTTAGTTTTATAACCAACTGTTCCACAAAAACCACCTCCGGCACTTATAAAGCCTACTACATTATATGCAAAAGGTGGTTTTTGGTATCCTAAACAGCCATAATTTGTTGCTTTGCAAAAATCCTATTTATCGCAAATGCAATGCCATCTTCATTGTTTGACTTCGTGACGAAATCTGCCTTTATCTTTACAAGTTCAGGCGCATTTGCCATCGCAATACCAAATCCAGCGTACTCTATCATCGATAAATCATTGAGATTGTCACCTACAGCAGCAACAAGTTCCCTTTTAATGTTGTACATATTTGCCAGCGTCTTTAATGCATTGCCTTTGCTAACACCTTTAGCATTAAGCTCCAAATGGCCACCGCCAGATGTTGAAACAGAAACTATCTTTGAAAGTTTATCGTAAACTTCCGGGTCTACAGGGGCAGGATTTTTAATGTCGCCTATTGCGTATATTTTAGCAGTGCCTTTTCCCGTATTTTTGATGTATTCAGCAAGATCACCAACAGCGTCCACTTCGACTGTATTAAACGACAAATACCATTCAACCCTTTCATTCATTTCTTCAACCACCAGCTTGTCATCGATATATAGATTTACTTGGTAGCCACTACTTTTTAATACATCGATGACCTCTATGGCATCATCTGGCTGAATCGGGTTATAATAGTACACTTTTTTTGTGTAAATATCTTTTATCAAAGCTCCGTTAAAGCAAATGACAGGTGCATTTACCCTAAGCTCTAAAGCGTATGGTAATATTGATGAAAACATCCTGCCTGTGGCAATTGTGTAAATGACTCCCTTTTCTCTTAATTCATTTATGGCATTAATATTTGCTTCAGATATTTTGTTATTGCTATCTAAAAGGCTTCCATCAGCATCTGTTACAAATAACTTACACATATATTTCAACCCCTACGTTTATTTTTCTATAACTATATTATAACAGTTTGTAAATTTACATACTATATCATAATTTAGTATAAAACGTTAACACTGAAAATTTTACATTTTCATTTTTTATTTAACAAACTTTTTACAATGTATATTTTGCATCAATACTCTCAAAATATATTTGTGACATATTAAATGGAAGGGTGGGCTTATGCTTATTATATTTTTTCGTACACTGATCTTGTATTTCTTGGTAGTAGTAGTCATGAGAATAATGGGAAAGCAGCAAATAGGGCAATTGCAGCCATATGAATTGGTTGTAGCAATAATGATAGCTGATTTGGTAGCCGTACCTATGCAAAACAAGGGTATACCTCTTTTAACAGGCATAATACCTATTTTTACTTTGCTTATATCACAGCTTTTTTTGTCGTATGTATCAATGAAAAGCCTACACGGACGTGAAATCATCTGTGGAAAACCTACAGTTTTAATTGACAAAGGCAAAATCCTAACAAAAGAACTTCAAAAGGAAAGGTACAATATAAACGATCTTTTAGAAGAGCTTAGAGTCATGGGCTATCCAAATATTGCAGATGTAGAGTATGCAATATTGGAGACAAATGGCTGTTTAAGCGTAATACCAAAAGTCGAAAAAAGACCTGTAACGCCTAATGACTTAAATCTAACACCACAGTATGAAGGACTACCTCTTCCTATAATTATAGACGGAAAAATCATAAGTAAGAACATGGAAATGGCAAATGTAGATATGAATTGGCTTAATGAACAATTGAAGATGTGGAATATAAGCAGCATAGATAATGTAATACTGGCATCACTTGACCCCAATAACGTATTGACAGTTTACAAGAAGGAGTGATACATTAAATGAAGCACGTAATTCCATTGATTGCAACCATAACTATCTTAATAATACTTGTAGACATAGCTTCGTACAACTACTTATATGCTTCATCCAACAGCATAGAAAAAAAGCTTGATGTTATAGAGCAAGACATAAAAAGTGAGAAGTGGATGAGTGCCAAAACAAATGCCGATGATTTAGAAAAGATTTGGGGAAAAATAAGCAACAAATGGGCAATTTTAATTGAACACAGAGAAATAGACGACATTGATATGAGTCTTTCAAAGCTTAAAAGCTTTATCGAAACTAAAGACAAAGATTTAAGCCTATCAGAGCTTAAAACATTGAAAGAGCTTTACAGCCACATACCATCAAATGAGAAGCTGACACTTGAAAACATACTATAAAAACCCGGTTTCCCGGGTCTTTATAGTGTACAAATTAATTTTGTGCTGGAACTGTCAACTCTTTCGCGTTTTTAGCAGCGTCAGGCAATACCACATTAACATTAAATTTTTGAATCAAACATTGCCTTTTAGCCCTATCTCATCCGCTACACTTCTCATGCCTATGATGGTTTCTTCTATCACTTTATCTAAGTCCATGTTAAGCATTTTTGCGCCTTCCTCTATGACGTCCCTATTGACACCTGCTGCAAAACTTTTCTGTTTCCACTTTTTCTTTACAGATTTCACTTCTAAGTCAAGTATGCTTTTGCTGGGGCGCATAAGCGCTGTAGCTGTAATAAGTCCTGTCAGCTCATCAATTGTGTACAAAACCTTTTCCATTTTATGTACCGGTTCTACATCCGAGCACAATTTCCACCCATGGCTTTCTATTGCATGAATATATTCTTCAGGCCATCCACGTTCCTTTAATATTTCTCTTACTTTCTTGCAATGCTCATTTGGATACATCTCATAGTCAAGGTCATGCAAAAGTCCTACGATACCCCATTTTTCCTCATCTTCGCCAAAAAGCTCAGCAAAATGCCTCATAACCGCTTCAACAGCCAACGCATGTGTGATAAGGCTTTCACTTTTGTTGTAATCCTTTAATAATTTATAAGCTTCATCCCTATTAATTAAAGCATTCTCCATAATGCAATACCCTCTTTCGTAATAATATTATTTTTAAATAGAATTATACCACATAGAGGAATGTTATCAAAACAGCATGGCTTATCATACGCCAATGTACCTGCTTATTATATCTACATATTTGCTAAAATCCTCTATTGTCATCTTGACGCTGTTGTATACAATTTTATCATCAATCTTTTCATATTGATGAACCAATCTATTTCTCAAACCAGAAGCTGGAACGATCTTAACCGCAAAGTCCACATCTAAAACTCCAGCTTCACGTATCACCCATTTTATTCACCCCTCAATAATTTGTCTATTTCTTTTCTCAGATACTGTCTCCTTTGCTCTCTCAAAAACTGAGTATCAGCATATCTAAAAGATGCATAACACTTAAATTCCACAAAATCATTTGTTGAGCCGTAAAGAGGTCTCCCATATTTTGCAATCTGATATAACAGCAATGGATCGGCCTTTTTTATATTGACGAGATCCACTTTTTCGGTTCTAAAATATAGAGATAAATTTAAAAGCAATTTCATCTCTTCATCGTACGATAATGCTTTATAGCTTTCAAAGGCCAGATCTATATCACTGTTTTCATGATTTAAGCCTTTTGCATAAGAGCCAAACAAGATTAAAAGCTTTAAATTGAATTTTTTTGCTATTGCCTCAATCTCATCATTATTGTCAAAAAGTAATTTTTTATCTATTTTATCCAAACTAACACTTCCTATTGGCAGAATCATTCGTAATATTCTAAATTTTAAATCCATCTTTTACAATTAAATCTTACCATTTTCCATGTATACAATCAATAAATTCGTTGCTGTATTAGACGAAATTTTACCATACAAATCTTAAGACAATCAAATTTTCTTGACTTTATTGAATCAAAGTGCTATTTTTATTATGATGGTATCCCGAGTGGAACCATACATAAGGCTAAAATTTTAAAGTTCATGCCTCGCCAGGATCATATGACCGGGACGGGAGATAAAAAGGTGTATTATGCCTTCCGTACGGAAGGTTTTTTTGTTATCTCCCATATTTGAAGGGAGTGTTGTTTAAATGAAAGTAGGTTTCATTGGTGCAGGAAAGGTTGGCACAGGACTTGGTATTTTGCTTACAAATTCATCAATAAAAGCTTCAGGATATCTAAGCCGTAATATTGGTTCTTCACTCAAAGCATCATCTCTGACAAATTCCACTGCCTTTTTAAAATACGAAGACATCATAAATGCGTCAGACGTGATCATAATAAGCACAAAAGATGACTGTATAAAATCCATCGTTGAAGAAATCCTACAGTACAAATCTATTATAAAAAATAAAATCTTTGCACACTTAAGCGGCTCAATTTCCATTGATGTACTAAAGCCTCTTAAAGAATATGGACACACGATGGTCCTACATCCTGTCCAAACATGCCCATCAATAGAAGCTGCAGTCTCTCTGCTTCCGGAAAGTTATTTTACAATTGAAGGAGATAACTTCGCTGTAAATGCTGGAATAAACATCGCAAAGGAAATAGGGGCAAGGCCAATAGTGATAGATGGAATTAATAAACCCCTCTATCACGCAGCATGTGTCATGGCATCAAATTACCTTGTTACTCTTATAAAAGCTGCTAATGAACTTTTAAAAGCTTCTGGATTTCCTTTTGACAAACATCCAAATTTACTTTTGCCACTTATAAATGGAACTTTGAAGAACATAAGTGAAAGAGGATGTGACGCATCGTTGTCAGGTCCTATTGCCAGATGCGACATAGAAACGGTCAAAAAACATATTAAAAGCATAACCGATGATGAACTTTTAATGCTATACAAAACTATGGGGAATGCCACAATAAAATTTTTTAAAATTTCAGGTGATGAAAAAATAGCCGAATTGGAGGAGATTTTTAATGAATGATAAAATAACAGTTTCTACATTAAAGAAGCTCAAAAAAGACGGCATAAAGATAACTGCATTGACTGCCTATGATTATCCGACAGCAAAGATATTGGACGAAATCGGTATTCATTTTATACTTGTAGGCGATTCCCTCGGCATGGCAGTATTAGGATATGAAAGCACCATACCCGTCACAATGGATGACATGGTACGCCACACAAAAGCTGTCGCAAAAGCAGCGAAAAATGCTTTTGTTGTGGCTGACATGCCTTTTATGTCTTACAACATATCTAAAGAAGATGCGCTTAAAAATGCTGCTCGCCTTTTGGCTGAAGGAGGCACTCAAGCCGTAAAGCTGGAAGGCGGCGTCGAAATAGCTGAAACAGTAAAAGCGATCGTGAATGCCGGCATCCCAGTAGTAGGTCACATAGGCCTTACACCTCAATCTGTGAACCAATTAGGTGGATACAAGGTTCAAGGCAAGGATGATAAGACAGCATCAAAACTAAAAAGCGATGCAAAATCATTAGAAGATGCCGGTATCTGCGCTCTTGTCCTGGAATGCGTGCCAATGGATTTGGCGAAAGAAATCACTGAATCCCTATCAATACCTACAATAGGTATCGGAGCAGGGCCATACTGCGATGGTCAGATACTTGTACTTCACGATATGTTAGGGCTTACTCAAGGACACAAGCCAAAATTCGTAAAGCAGTACGCAAACATCAGCCAAATAATAAAAGATGCCGTAGGAAACTATATATCAGATGTCCAAAATAGATTATTTCCAACCGAAGAATACTCATTTGCTAATAGAAAGAGTGATGAAAAATGATGGTTGTTGAAAAGATAAAAGATGTCAGAGAAATCATAAAGTCACAAAAGAAGCAAAATAAAAAGATAGGGCTTGTGCCTACCATGGGCTATCTTCATGAAGGGCACCTTTCCCTCATAAAAAAAGCTAAAGAAAATTCGGACTTCGTATGTGCCAGCATATTTGTAAACCCAATTCAATTTGGCCCAAACGAAGATTATAACAAATATCCAAGAGATATTGAACGAGACATTAAACTGTTGGAAAATCAAGGTTGTGATCTTGTCTTTATACCATCGGTAGAAGAAATGTATCCAAACGAAAGGCTTACGACAATAACCGTAAGTAAAATCACAGACAAGCTTTGCGGGGCATATAGACCAGGACATTTCGACGGTGTATGCACTGTAGTAGCAAAACTTTTTAATATATTTGCGCCTGATATAGCAGTATTCGGCCAAAAGGACGCTCAGCAAGTAGCTGTAATAAAGAAGATGGTAGAAGACTTAAATATTCCAGTCGAAATAATCGCATCGCCTATAGTAAGGGATGAAGATGGATTAGCACTAAGTTCAAGGAATACTTACTTAACTTATGAGGAAAGACATGCAGCACTAATTTTAAACAAGTCATTAAAGGTGGCTGAAAAACTCCTTGTATCTGGAGAAAGAAGTGCAGAAAAAGTCTTAGACGCTGTGAGAAAAACTTTAGAAAGCGAGCCTCAGTGCAAAGTACAGTACGTCTCATGTGTTCACCCTGATACGTTGGAAGATCTGACAACTATAGGCGATAAAGCATTGATTGCAATTGCATGTTATATAGGGAATACGAGATTAATTGATAATTTACTATGGGGTGTTGATGAATAATGCAGCGATTTATGATGAAATCTAAAATTCACAGAGCAACTGTCACAGATGCAAACCTAAACTACACGGGTTCTATAACAATCGATAAGAGGTTAATGGATCTTGCCGACATTCTGCCAGGAGAAAAAGTGCAAATCGTCAATAACAACAACGGCGCAAGATTCGAAACGTACGTCATAGAAGGGGAAGAAGATTCAGGCACTGTATGTTTAAACGGTGCTGCGGCAAGACTTTGCCTCCCCGGTGATATTGTAATCATAATTTCATATGCAATGATGGATAATGAAGAAGCTAAAACTTATAAGCCAAAAGTCGTATTTGTTGACGAAAAAAATAGGCCTTTAAAAGACTGAAAATTTAAAAAGAGCAGTGTAATTTCAATACATTGCTCTTTTATTTTATTTAATCCCATTTGATAGATCCGCAATCTTTTCTAATACCCTTTCTTTTTCGCTGTCTTCTAATATGACAGGTGTAAAATCATTCCGCTCTTTTAAAGAGGAAATCGATATAGGTATTAAGTTCATGTTTGAATCGATCAATCTTTTTGAATTATCAAATGTGAAAGTCTGTTGAAAGATGAATGCGTCTTTGTCTGATGGGTTTCTGTTGCCGCCAAAGATGAAATTACCAAGTGAATAGACTATGTACTTGCCATTGTACTTTTCTATGCCCTCAATCACATGAGGGTGTGTGCCCAAAACGAGATCTGCCCCTTCATCAACTGAATAATGTCCTAATGCAATCTGTGTATTATTGGGATAGTATTTCCCCTCATCACCCCAGTGAAAGCATACGATGACTAAATTGGTTTGCCTTTTCATATCCTGAATATCTTCCTTTATTTGCTTTTTCAAATCTTCAGGAAAACTCCAACCTGTATAACCTAAAATTCCAACTTTTATTCCTTTGATTTCCTTTATGTACTTGTACCCATATCCAAAAAAGCCTATTCCTGCTTTTTTAAGGGTATAAACTGTGTCATCAAATCCTTGCCTTCCATAGTCAAAAGAATGGTTATTGGCCAAATTTACAGCATCGATCCCTCCATCTTTTAATATATTTACATAAATGGGATTTCCTTTAAATTTGTACTCTTTGTCAGCCTCTTTTGAAGCATTTGTCAACGTCCCTTCTAAATTGACTATTGTCAGGTCATCATTTGTAAAGATGCTTTTCACATTTTGAGTAAAGTATCCGTAATCGCTACTGTGTTTTTGAAACTCTGCGTCAAATGTGTACTCTTTTCCAAAGCTTTCGTCAGATCCCAGCGTCGTATCACCTGCAGCGCTTATGGTGATCTTTATCGAAGCATTATTTACATTTTTATCGCCATTTGATGCCGTCTGCTTTAAATTATCATTGCCAACTTTAGAAGCTTCTTGTATGATGCCGTTTTTGCCCATTGTCATCCCGTACGATATAAAAAATGCAGCTATCATCACAAGTACAGAAATTATAAATTTTTTCACAATGCCCACCTCTTTTATCCCATGTATAATTATATAATATTTTACAAATAAGTAATAATTAATTAATTATAAAATTTATAAAAAATATGGCGCACACTATGTACGCCACACATCATGTAAGGATTATCTTGTTGTAAGACTTTTTACCTCGTCTTAAAATCATGTAACCTTCCTTAAACATGTCTTCTGTAACTACAGCATTTACGTCTTTTACATTTTCATCATTTACGTAAAGGCCACCTTGAGTAATAAGCCTCCTTCCTTCGCTCTTTGAAGGAATTATGCCCGTCTTTACAAGAACATCCAACAAATTTAATCCTAACATGTCGCTTGTAATCGTGGAAGTAGGCACATTGCTTAAATCTCCTTTGCCCTCAAACAAGGCTTCTGCTGCCTTTTTAGCTTTTTCAGCCTCATCCACACCATGTACAAGTTTTGTAACTTCGTACGCCAGAACTTTTTTGGCTTCATTTATCTCCATATCCTTTAAAGAGCCAAGTCTTCTGACTTCATCCATAGGCAAAAATGTCAACAATGAGAGGCACTTTTCAACATCTGAATCATCTATATTTCGCCAATACTGATAAAAATCATACGGCGGCGTCTTATCAGCATCAAGCCAAATAGCTCCCTTTTCAGTCTTACCCATCTTCTTCCCTTCACTTGTAGTAAGCAGAGTAAATGTCATGCCATATGCTTGTTTTCCTTCTTTCCTCCTTATCAGATCGACGCCTGCCAATATATTTGACCACTGATCGTCTCCGCCCATCTGAAGCACACAGCCGTACTCTTTGTTTAGCATAAGAAAATCGTACGCTTGCATAAGCATGTAATTAAACTCTAAAAAAGAAAGTCCTCTTTCAAGCCTTGTCTTGAAGCATTCGGCAGTAAGCATCTTATTTACAGAAAAATGTACTCCTATATCCCTTAAAAACTCCACATAGTTAAGATTTAAAAGCCAGTCAGCGTTATTAGCAAGTATCGCTTTGCCATCTGAAAAATCTATAAAGCGGCTCATTTGTCTTTTGAAAGCCTCTGCATTGTGTGTTATCTCCTCTTTCGTCAGCATCTTTCTCATATCTGTCTTGCCAGTCGGATCGCCTATCATGGCAGTGCCACCGCCAATTAAAGCAATAGGCCTGTGTCCTGCCCTTTGCATGTGAGCCATAACCATAAGCTGCAAAAAATGTCCAACATGCAGGCTATCTGCCGTCGGGTCAAAACCTATGTAAAAAGTAACCTTTTCTTTCTCAAGTAATTCTTTGATTTCAACTTCATGCGTCATCTGCTGTATAAAATTTCTCTCTTTCAATACATCAAAAACCGACATCAAATTGACCTCCTATATTCTTAATATTTATCAAAAATTTTAATTATCTTTCAATATATCCCTTGTTTATTGCATCTTCCAATATATCATTGATAAACTGCCATAGCTCTGGCGCTATCTCGCTTATAATTTTGTTTCTCTCAAGCACTTGATAGCTTTTTACACCATGTTCTCTCCACGAATGACCATTCGTATAGTAATTATGTATTATAGGCTGCATCCTATCAAGAGCAGATGCAAATTTTGCATCTTTAGTTTTGCGCTCTTCAAATTCTTCCCACAAACCTTTTATCTCATTTGCCTGATCTTCAGGCAAAATATTAAATAGCCTCTCTGCCGCTTTTTTCTCTCTTTCTGCTTTGTCTTCATATCCCTTCTCATCGTACACAAATGTGTCACCAGCATCAATCTCTACTATATCGTGTACAATCACCATTTTAATCACATGGCTTATATCTATCTTTTCAGATGCATATTCAGAAAGGACCATAGCCATCATTGCAAGATGCCAAGAATGCTCAGCGTCGTTCTCATGGCGTGTGCCATCCATAAGAAGCGTCTGCCTAAATACTTGCTTTAACTTGTCTATCTCTTTCAAAAACTCTATCTGTTTTTTTAGCCTTTCATTTTCCATAAGTAAATATCCCTCTTTTCGCATATATTTTTATTATATACCAAAGAGCCTACTAAAAAAAGCATGCCGTAGCATGCTTTTTCATCAAACCTTATCTTTTTTTCTCACGTAATTTATGAGTCCGCCTTCTATTAGAATTTCCCGATTTCTGTCACTAACATCCAGATTCACTTCAAATTCGTACCCTTTAGTCACATTCTTAACGACAATCTTGCCTTTTGACTTGACTTGATTTACAGCATCTTCAATCTTAAGCACATCGCCTTCATCGATCTTGTCATAATCATCTTCACTTACAAATGTTAAAGGAAGAATTCCGCTATTTATGAGGTTTGCCTTGTGTATCCTTGCAAATGACTTTGCTATTACTGCTTTTACTCCCAGTTGAAGCGGCGCCAACGCAGCGTGTTCCCTGCTGGAACCTTGACCGTAGTTATTTCCGCCAACTATTATGCCGCCACCATTTTCTAAAGCTCTCTTAGAGAAATCAGGATCTATCGTCTCAAAGCAATGCTTTGAAAGCTCTGGAATATTTGATCTAAGTGGCAAAAGCTTAGCATTAGACGGCATAATGTGGTCTGTCGTAATGTCGTCCCCTACCTTTATCAAGACGGCTTTTTCAATATCTGCAAGAGGAGTATTGATAGGGAAAGGCTTTATGTTTGGACCTCTTACAACGTCAAATTCATCTGCATTTACAGGCGGTTTTATTATCATATTGTCATTCACCAAAAATTCACTGGGCATCTCTATCTTGATTTCTTCTCCTAACTCCCTCGGATCTATGAGATAACCAGCCAATGCGGATGCAGCAGCTACTTCAGGACTTACCAAATACACTTTTGCTGATTTTGTGCCACACCTTCCATAAAAGTTCCTGTTAAATGTCCTAAGGGATATAGCATTTGTAGCAGGAGCCTGACCCATGCCTATACACGGGCCGCAAGCTGTCTCTAAAATCCTGGCGCCAGCCGAAATCATGTCTGATAATGCGCCATTTTTTGCAAGCATATTTAAAACTTGCCTCGAACCAGGCGATATGACCAAGCTTACACCTTCTGCGATAAGACCACCTTTTAATATGGCCGCTACCTTCATCATGTCCATGTAGGACGAATTTGTGCAAGATCCAATCGCCACTTGATCGACTTTTAACTTTCCTGCATCTTTCACTTTTATTACATTGTCAGGACTGTGTGGCAGTGCCACCATAGGCTCTAATTCGTCAAGATTGATTTCAATGACGCCATCATACTCAGCATCATCGTCTGGCAGCAGTGCTTCAAAGTCATCTTCTCTCTTTTGGGCTTTTAAAAATTCATACGTGCGGAAATCAGATGGGAAGATAGATGTAGTCGCTCCCAACTCTGCTCCCATATTTGTTATAGTAGCTCTTTCAGGAACGGACAGTGTTGCAACGCCATCGCCTGTGTACTCAAATACCTTGCCGACTCCACCTTTTACAGTAAGCCTTCTTAATAACTCAAGTATAATGTCTTTCGATGATACCCATGGTTTTAATTTTCCAGTGAGTCTAACGTTAATCACTTCTGGCATTACCAGCCTATACGGCTCACCTGCCATAGCCAATGCCACATCAAGTCCTCCAGCACCAATGGCCAGCATACCTATGCCACCACCTGTTGGCGTATGGCTGTCAGATCCTAATAGCGTCTTTCCCGGTTTTCCAAACCTCTCAAGGTGGACTTGATGGCAAATACCATTACCCGGCCTTGAGAAGTATATTCCATGTTTCGCAGCAACAGTCTGGATGTACTTATGGTCATCTGCATTTTCGAAACCTTCCTGCAGCATATTATGATCAACATAAGCGACAGAAAGCTCTGTCTTGACTTTGTCGACTCCTAAAGCTTCCAGCTCCAGATAAGCCATAGTGCCTGTAGAGTCCTGCGTCAGTGTCTGATCTATTTTAATAGCTATTTCATGTCCTTTAACAAGTTCTCCTTCCACCAAATGCTTCTTCAAAATTTTTTGCGTTAAATTCACTTGTCATCCCCCTCTAATTAAATTGCCTTAATCTTAGATATGTGCTCTTCATAGAGATATATCAATTCTTTATCAAAAAGCGGCCTTTTAAGCTGAATAGACAAACTTCTCACATAAGGTAAAAGTTCTTTTGCTTCCTCCTCAGGCAATACTCTTCCGTACTCTTTAAACTTATTTATTAGCGCTGCTGTACCTGAGTGCTTGCCTATTACAATCTGTCTTTCAAGACCTACTTCGTCTGGGTCGAATATTTCATATGTGTGAGGATCTTTAAGAGCCCCATCAACGTGGATTCCTGACTCATGTGCAAACACATTTGTTCCAACAATTGCCTTCCAAGACGGCAGTTGCCTTCCAGATGCTGTAGATACGTACTCTGAAATCTCTCTAAACCTTTTTGTGTCTATATTGATGTCGTACTTATATACGTGCTTTAGCGCCATCACTACTTCCTCTAACGCTGCATTTCCGGCCCTTTCACCGAGGCCATTTACAGTGACGCCTATAAAATTAGCACCAGCTTTAAAACCAGCAAGAGCGTTTGCCGTCGCCATTCCAAAATCATTGTGCGTATGCATCTCAATATCTATATCTATGGCTTCTTTAATCTTTTTTATGATGTCGTACGTTTTAAAAGGATCCAATATGCCTACAGTATCACAGAATCTCAATCTATCTGCACCTGCTTGTTTTGCACATCTTGTAAACTCTATGAGAAAGTCCATATCTGTCCTGGATGCATCCTCTGCATTTACAGAAACGTATACGCCGTCTTTTTTAGCGAATTCAACAGCGCTTGTCATGTGATCTAAAACCCACTGCCTTGAAGTTCTTAGCTTGTGTTCTATGTGTATATCTGAAGTCGAGATTGAAATCGCAACAGCATCAACACCGCACTCTAATGATTCTTTCACATCATTTACAACAGCTCTGTTCCATGCCATTATGCTGGCATTTAGTCCAAGTTTTGCAATTTTTGCAATCGTCTCTTTCTCATCTCCGCCCATTGTTGGAATTCCAACTTCCAGTTGATGCACGCCAATTTCATCTAACATTTTCGCAATCCTAATCTTCTCACTATTAGCAAAAACAACACCGGCTGTCTGTTCTCCATCTCTCAGTGTTGTATCAACGAGGTACAATTTACCATCTTCTTTTTTGAATTTCATCGAACTTCCCCCTTCTTAAATCAAAGAAACTTATGTATATATTTTATTCATATAAAGAAATAAAGTCAATAGTTTTTGCAATTTTTTATATATAAAATTGCAAAAACCAGATTATACTTACTAATCTGGTTTTTGCACATCATTCATCAATCTCTGTATGTGTATGGCTAAATAGCCTATTTCATCTTCAGGCACATTCGTCCCTAATGAATTTCCGATGTGTTTGGCAATGCTTGCAGCTATTTTATAAGCCTTCTTAAACTTTCGCTTTATGGGCAGAAGAAGTTCATTTGAAATCGGCATGCCCCTTTCTATTCTGTCTACTGCAAATTTCAAGTGCGTAATAAGCCTTAAATAGTCAATAGAATCAGTTTCAATCTTCCTGCCTATCATTTCTTCAATATTTTTCACAAGCTCTGAAACCAACCTCGTATTTTTCATAGTGACTGACACGCCTGAATTCTCAAATGCCGCATGAAGGTGCAACGCAATAAACCCCGCCTCATCCTCAGGAAGCTTTACATTTAGCCTGTCGTTTATTAAATCTATGGCCCTAAGTGCTATTTTATAGTCATCTTTATAAAGGGCACTTATCTCTTGATTAAAAGGATTTTTTATGTCTATTCCACCTTTTATTCTTTCAATGGCAAATGCTATATGATCAGGAAGCGCTATGTGGATGTGTTCATTCAATTTCCGACCTTTCACATTTTCAGCGTATGCTATAAGCTCCTCAGATATTCCAATAACTTCATCTCTTATATTGTTAAGTAATTCTGAAAACTTTACAACATTGGCTTTTTCTTGCAGATAATAAACCTTCTCAATTCTTTCATTTATCGCATCGCCTGGCTTTTTAGAAAACCCTATGCCTTTTCCTACAACTATACACTCTACATTCTTTTCATCACAGGCCATCACAACATTGTTATTTAATACCTTTAAAGCAGTGAACATTAACCTCCCCTCCTAAAGTTTTTATATGTCATTTTAAGTTTATTTTCATTATTTCAGTTTTTCCTCCTTCAACTGTGACTCCATTCTCTTTTTTCTTCATCTTTTCTACAAGTTCCATGTTAGTAATGATTACAGGGCTTATGATAGGATGATTTTCTTTTACCTTGTCAATGTCAAACACTATAAGTTTATCACCTGTTTTAACTTTCTGCCCTTCTTCAACAAAACTTTCAAAACCCTCCCCTTTCATCTCAACTGTATCCATTCCAATGTGAATAAGTATTTCAAGCCCACCAGACGATCTTATGCCTATGGCGTGTTTCGTAGGAAAAAGTTGAATTACCTCCCCATCTACAGGCGAGTACACCATGCCATCTTTAGGTTCAACCGCGACACCATCACCAACCATTTTTCCTGAAAATACTGGATCAGGAACATCTTCAATATTTATCAGTTTTCCGTTAAATGGTGATACTATTGTTTCGCCTATAAACTTCTTCTTAAATATATTGAACATAAGAACCAATCCTTTCAATAATATTGTGCATAAAATAATAATATATAATTTATTGTCAATAGTAAAATATATTTTAAGCGGCCGTAAAGGCCGCTAATGATCATTTTTTCTTCATTCTCTTCTGCATCTCTTGTGCTATTAAATCAGCTTTTGTACCAACAATAACCTGTAGTGCTCCTTTGCCCATCCTTATGACGCCATTCGCTCCAGCTTTTTTAAGTTCATCGTCGTTTATGACAGTGTCATCTTTGACGCTTAAGCGCAGCCTTGTGATGCAGGATTCTAAAGACACGATGTTACCAGCCCCTCCTAAAAGTGCCAAGTAGTTCTGCGCCAGCTCACCTATATCAGAACTTGACAATTGCTCGTTACTTTCATCCGTATCCTCATCAAGCCTTCCTGGTGTAGGCAAATTCAATTTGACGATGAGGAAGTAGAATACAACGAAGTAAACTACAGCGTAAATTATTCCTATCAGCAATAAAAGTAGCGGTTTAGATGATATTCCAAAGCTTAGGATGTAGTCTATAAGACCTGCAGAGAATCCAAAGCCCATCCTTATTCCAAGCAAATACGTTATTGCCAGGGACAAGCCTGTTAAAATTGCGTGTACAACGTACAAAACAGGCGCTAAAAACATAAAAGCAAATTCAATCGGTTCTGTTATACCTGTGAGGAAAGCCGTTAATGCCGCAGAAATCATAATACCGGATACTGCTTTTCTGTTCTTTGGCTTAGCAGCCATCACCATAGCAAGCGCTGCTGCAGGCAGTGCAAACATCATTATAGGATAGAAGCCTGTCATAAATCTACCGGCAGTTGGGTCTCCTGCATAAAATCTATTTAAATCACCAGTGACAACTGCACCAGATGCAGATTTAAACGACCCAAATACGAACCAAACGAGGCTATTAATCACGTGATGAAGTCCAACAGGAATAAGCAACCTATTCAATACTCCATAGATAAATACGCCAAATGCTCCTGCGCTTATTATCCATTTTCCTAAAGCATATATGACATTTTGTATTGGCGGCCATACATAACCTGCAGCAAAAGCCAATACCAAAGCTGCCAATGATGTGATTATAGGGACAAATCTCTTGCCTCCAAAGAAACCTAAGAAATCGGGCAATTTTACGTCGTGGTACCTATTGTACAAATAACCAGCTATGATACCTATAAGGATACCGCCTAAAACGCCCATGTTTATGTCTTTATTTATCGTCGTTGCACCTTTCGTCAAAACCAAATATCCAACAGTAGCCGCCAGACCAGCAACTCCATCGCCGCCAGCGAAGCCTATTGCTATGCCTATCGCAAAGATAAGTGGCAAGTTGTCAAATATGGCACCACCAGCATTTGTGATAAACGGAATGTTGAATACATCCTTTGCGCCAAGCCTTAAAAGCAATGCAGCAGCAGGTAAAACTGCTATTGGAAGCATCAAGGCTTTCCCGAGCTTTTGTAAATTACCTAATCCTTTCATTGACTATACCTCCCTCTATAATCTTTGATTTTCTTTTAATATCTCACTCATTCTCAGATTCTCACAATCTTCAAAGAAGCCCTCATGTATATCAATGCTATTT
>NZ_JBPODR010000017.1:0-52170 GCF_051201035.1 Thermoanaerobacterium thermosulfurigenes | reverse complement strand
AAAAGGATTTCAGAATGAAATTTTGGGGGATAAATTTAAAAGATGTCTCCTGAAATTCAGATATATCAGGCAACAGAAGTTGCCGAAAATATTCAATTATCTAAAGGAGGCACAGTGAATTTATCTTTTCAAAAAAGGATGGATTGAATTTTACAAAATTATTAAATAATTAAGTAAAATTGTAGGAGGAGAGTAAAAAGATGAATATACAAAACAAATTTACGAAAAGATTCATTGTGTTATTTCTGTCAGTCTTGTTGCTAATGACAAGCACAATATCTACATCATTTGCAGCAACAAACACATCATTTAAAGATATATCAGGACATTGGGCTGAAAAAGAAATTAATTCATGGATATCAAAAGGTTTAATTGCAGGGTACGAAGATGGTGCATTTAAACCGGACAACCCTATAACAAGAGCAGAATTTATAGCACTGGTAAACAGAAGTTTTAATCTTAAAAATACAGTACAAATAAATTTTTCTGATGTGAAACCATCCGATTGGTATTATAGCGACATAAAAAAGGCGAAAGCAGCGGGTTTCATATCAGGTTATGAAGACAATACAATGCGACCTAATAAATATATAACAAGAGAAGAAGCAGCATCAATCATTAGCAGATTATTAAACTTAAAAGATACAGACAATAGTGATATAAGCAAATTTAATGATGCAAGGGAAATATCTAATTGGGCAAAAGGTGCCATAAGTGCCGTTGTCAAACAAGGATATATGGGAGGTTACCCTGACAATACATTTAGACCGGAAAATTTCATAACAAGGGCAGAAACAGTAGTTATACTAAACCGCGCAATAAACAGTCAGACAAAATCTCAGGATGTTATATACGATAAAGCAGGTACCTTTGGTCCTGATAGTGGTACACAAACAATTGAAGGTAATGTAATCGTATCAGCAGCAGATGTAACACTAAAGAACACAATAATAAAAGGGGATCTGCTTTTAAGTAAAACAATTGGCGATGGCAATGTATACTTAAAAAATGTAACTGTAAACGGGATAACAACTATAGAAGGCGGTGGAGAACATAGCATAATTATCGAAGACAGCAGCATAGGGCAAGTAATCATAAATAAAGATGATGATAAAATAAGAGTAGTTGCACAGGGTACGACAAATATAAATCAAGTTGAACTGAAATCAGGAGCAAAATTGGAAGAAGCCCAATTAAAAGGTGAAGGCTTTACATCAGTTACAATAGATAGCATAGTACCATCAAATGCACAGATAACACTAAATGGTAATTTCAAAGATATTAATGTAAATGCAAAAAATGTTTCAGTAAGCATTGGTAATGGAACAGTTGAGAATCTAGCTATAAGCAAAGATGCACCAAATGTCAAAGTGGACTTAGCAGACAATGCAAAAGTTACAAATTTAATTGTTAATTCCGCATCATCTGTCACAGGCAAAGGAAAGATTGAAAAAGCGGAAATAAATTCAAATGCTGTAACAATCGAGGAAAAGCCTGACAATATTGAAATTGCAAGTGGTATCACAGTAAAAATAGCAGGAGAAGATAAATCTTCAGGTAGTACAAATAATGGTAATAATGGAGGTAGTTCAAGTTCTACCAGTGGCGGAAGGAGTACAAATAATAATACAAAAAATAACAATGTAAGTCCAAGCGTAAGCAATGTAGTAGCGATATCAGCAGGAGGTGTCCATACAGTAGCATTGAGGAATGATGGTACAGTCTGGACTTGGGGACGTAATGATTATGGCCAATTAGGTAATGGAACAACAAAGGATAGCTCTTTACCAATACAGGTAAAGGGAATAAGCAATGTAGTAGCAGTATCAGCAAGACGTATCCATACAGTAGCACTGAGGAACGACGGTACAGTTTGGACATGGGGAGATAATGAATGTGGTCAATTAGGCAATGGAACAACAGTGAATAGCTCTACACCCGTGCAGGTAAAGGGAATAAGCGATGTAGTAGCGATATCAGCAGGAGATTATCATACAGTAGCATTGAAGAATGACGGTACAGTCTGGACTTGGGGAGGATATGATGGCTCTACACCTGTACAGGTAAAGGGAATAAGCAATGTAAAAGCAATATCAGCAGGAGATCGTTATACAGTAGCATTGAAGAATGACGGTACAGTCTGGTCTTGGGGAAATAATGATCATGGTCAATTAGGCAATGGAACAACAGCGGATAGATCTATGCCCGTACAGGTAGAGGGAATAAGCGATATAGTAGCGATAGGAGCAGGAGATGGATATACAGTAGCATTGGAGAGCGATGGTACAGTCTGGACTTGGGAATATAATGGCTCTACACCCGTGCAGATAATGCAGGTAAATGGATTAAGCAATGTAGTAGCGGTAGCAACAGGGCAGGAACATATAGTAGAATTGAAGAACAATGGTACAGTCTGGGCTTGGGGAGATAATCGTTATGGTCAATTAGGTAATGGGACAACAGTGGATAGCTCTACACCCTTACAGGTAAAGGGATTAAGCGGTGTAAAAGCGATAGCAGCAGGATATTGGTATACAGTAGCATTAAAGAATGACGGTACAGTCTGGACTTGGGGAGCGAATGATTGTGGTCAATTAGGCAATGGAACAACAGATAAGGACCCTCACTCTACACCCGTGCAGGTAAAGGGATTAAGTGGTATAGTAGCAATAGTAGCAGGAGATGGACATACAGTAGCATTAAAGAATGACGGTACAGTTTGGACTTGGGGATGGAATTTTTGTGGTCAATTAGGCAATGGAACAACAGCGGATAGCTCTACACCCGTACAGGTAAAGGGATTAAGCGGTGTAAAAGCGATAGCAGCAGGATATTGGTATACAGTAGCATTGAAGAACGATGGTACAGTCTGGGCTTGGGGAGCGAATGATTGTGGTGAATTAGGCAATGGAACAACAGCGGATAGCTCTACACCCGTACAGGTAAAGGGAATAAGCGACGTAAAAGCGATAGCAACAGGAGATACCTATACAGTAGCATTGAAGAACGATGGTACAGTCTGGGCTTGGGGAGATAATTATCGTGGTCAATTAGGCAATGGAACAGCAGATAAGGACCCTCACTCTACACCCGTACAGGTAAAGGGAATAAGCGATGTAAAAGCAATAGCAGCAGGAAGTCTCCATACAGTAGCATTGAAGAACGATGGTACGGTCTGGGCTTGGGGATATAATTATGGAAATTATGGAACAACAACGAAGAGTTTTACACCTGTGCAGATAAAAGAAATAAGCGGTGTAATAACAATATCATCAGGAGGTGGATATACAGTAGCATTGAAGAACGACGGTACAGTCTGGGCTTGGGGAGATAATTATCGTGGTCAATTAGGCAATGGAACAGCAGATAAGGACCCTCACTCTACACCCGTACAGGTAAAGGGAATAAGCGATGTAAAAGCAATAGCAGCAGGAAGTCTCCATACAGTAGCATTGAAGAACGATGGTACGGTCTGGGCTTGGGGATATAATTATGGAAATTATGGAACAACAACGAAGAGTTTTACACCTGTGCAGATAAAAGAAATAAGCGGTGTAATAACAATATCATCAGGAGGTGGATATACAGTAGCATTGAAGAACGACGGTACAGTCTGGGTTGGAAATGTAATGAGTATGATCAATTAGGCAATGGAACAGCAGGGTATAGCTCTACACCCGTTCAGATAAAGTTGCAGAACAATTAAATCAAAATATGCTGTGATTTAAAATTTGTTTTATGAAATAATTATTCTAAAAAAGTATTGGAACCCATTATGATAGGAAGGGTTCCCTGCTTTTTTATTATCAGTTCTACTGTTATATGATAGCAAAGGTGATATTATGGATTTTGAGGTTACAGGTTCATTGATACAAAGTTACAGCATTTGCAAAAGGCAGGTATGGCTTATGGCCCATCAGATAATTCCTGATCAAGAGCATCCATACATTGAGATGGGACGCTTAATAGACGACATATCTTATGACAGAGACAGGAAGAAGATAAATTTTGAGAATGTCGTCATAGATCTTGTGAGAAATGACAATGGCAATTTGTTAGTAGGCGAGATAAAGAAAAGCTCAAAAGCCTTAGATAGTGCCAGACTTCAACTTCTTTTTTATTTGTACAAATTGAAGCAAAACGGTATTGAGGCAAAAGGACAACTATTTTTCCCAGAGGAGAGAAAGAAGATCGATGTGTTTCTTACGAGCGAGTTAGAGGCGGGAGTTGTTAGTGTTATAAATGAAATAAGAGATATTATAAATATGGACAAGGCACCAGCTTTTAAGAAAATACCTTACTGCAAAAATTGTGGATATAAGGAGTTTTGCTTATCATGAAAAAGCCTGTTTATATTTTTTCTGATGGAGAATTGCATAGAAAAGATAACACATTGTATTTTGAAGGAGAAAACGGAAGAAAGTTTATTCCTGTTGAAAATACTTCTGAAATAATGATTTTTGGTGAGGTTAGCCTTAACAAAAGGTTTTTGGAGTTTATATCACAATCGGAGATAATACTTCACTTCTTCAACCACTACGGCTACTACGTTGGATCTTTTTATCCGAGGGAACATTTAAATTCCGGATATATGATATTAAAACAAGCGGAAAATTATATTGATGAGAAGAAACGTCTATTTATAGCACAAAAATTTGTAGAAGGTGCATATAGAAACATCCGACAAGTTTTAAAGTACTATCAAAACCGAGGCAAAAGCTTGGACGACATCATTTACGCCATAGAAAGATTAGGAGATATGATAGATGGAACATCTGATATAAATGAGCTTATGGCTATTGAAGGAAATATAAGAGAGTATTACTATAAATCATTTGATGAGATATTGGGGAATGGTGATTTTGAGTTTGATATTAGAAGCAAAAGACCGCCGAAAAATTCCCTAAATGTTCTTATAAGCTTTGGAAACTCTCTCATGTATACAACAGTACTAAGCGAAATTTACAAGACACATTTGGACCCAAGGATAGGGTATTTGCACTCTACAAATTTTAGAAGATTTACACTAAATTTAGATATATCAGAGATATTTAAACCTATTATTATAGATAGAGTCATATTCACAGTTATAGGCAAAAACGTCATTAAAAAAGATGATTTTGATGAAGATGCAGAAGGACTCTTGCTTAAAGATAAAGCGAAGATGGCATTCATAGAGGAATACGAGAATAAACTAAAGACTACGATAAATCATAGATCGTTAGGCAATAATGTTTCATACCGTAGGCTTATACGGCTTGAACTTTATAAACTGGAAAAACATCTTATGGAAGAACAAAAGTACACGCCATTCGTTGCTCAATGGTAAAAAGGTGATATTATGTTTATCATACTTGTATATGATGTCAATGAGAAGCGAGTAAATAAAGTTTTAAAGACATGCAGGAAGTACCTTAATTGGGTCCAAAATTCAGTGTTGGAAGGTGAAATATCAGATGCAAATTTCAGAAAGTTAAAGAGTGAGATCTCAAGGATAATCAATAAAGATGAAGATTCGGTTATTATATATATTTTGCGAACTACTAAGTATTCAGATAGAGAAATAATAGGGCTTGAAAAAGGCGGCGAAAGCTTGTTTGTATGAGATGCCAAAGGGAATGGCTATTTATTATTTTTCAAGCTATATCAAGGATATTTGTGAACTTTTGCTTTCCACTGGCGCCATAGAGAAGGCTTTTGTTCTGGATTATGTCTTAACATATATATAAATTTGTTGTATAATTTTTTTATGAAACTTATGGGAGGCGTACTGATGGAAGGCGGCAGCCGCATTTATGAAATGCTTAAAAACAGGGAAAATTTCAAAGACAGGCTTATATTAGAAGGGATAGTTGTTGGAGTTTTGATAGGATTGGTCGTATCACTTTTAAGGTTTATGTTAGAGAAAACCGGTATATACCTTTTGTCTATGTATAAACTTTTAGAAACGAAGATTTACCTTTTGCCTATATGGCTTATATTTTTAGTTGCGATAGGCATATTTACAAACTACATACTTAAATTGGAGCCTATGATCAGTGGCAGCGGCATACCTCAGGTGGAAGGGACGATTATAGGCTATTTTAAATTAAATTGGCTAAGAATCTTTGTATTGAAGTTTGTAGGGACAATATTGATGATAGGTGTTGGGCTGTCTTTAGGACGGGAAGGTCCATGTGTACAACTTGGTGCATCTTTAGGTCAAGGTGTCAGCAGATCATTAAAGAGGATGCGCTTTGAGGAGAAATACCTTATAACGTGCGGCGCTGGCGCTGGTTTAGCTGCGGCATTCAATGCACCGTTAGCGGGGGTTATATTTTCTTTGGAGGAGCTTCATAAAAATTTTTCCCCAATCGTTCTTGTATCATCAATGGTATCATCTCTTACTGCGACATACGTCACAGATACTTTTTTGGGACTTAAAACGGTATTTGATATTACTAATATGCCGATTGTTCCTTTTTCTCAATATTTTTATCTGCTGCTTTTGGGAGTGATAATAGGATTTGGAGGCATCATATTCAACAAATCGCTTCTAAAAGCACAAGATTTGTACAATAAATATGTAAAAATGCCCCAATTAAAGGTCTTTGTGCCTCTTTTGCTATCAGTCATCGTAGGGCTTTTTCTGCCAATGGTACTTGGCGGTGGTGAAGGTCTTGTAGATAAGATAAGTGGTGCGGACTTAGGTTTTGCATTTGTTGTCATATTGCTTATATCAAAATTCCTTTTTACAATAATAAGTTATGGGTCTGGAGTGCCGGGAGGCATATTCATGCCACTTCTTGCAATAGGTGCGCTTATAGGCAATTTATACGGTATAACTATCATTCATGCGTTTAATATAAATAGCATATACCTAAAGGACTTTGTTGTTTTAGCTATGGCTGGATATTTTGCTGCTATCGTAAGAGCACCTATAACAGGAAGCCTCTTAGTTACGGAGATGACAGGCTCATTTAGCCATTTGCTTGCCTTAAGCACTGTATCAATAACGGCTTACATTGTATCTGGTCTTTATGGAAATGAGCCAATATATGAATCGCTGCTTGATAGGATAATAAAAAGCAAAGGTAATATGGCTAATATCGATGAAAATGATGATGTGGCTAAAATATTATTTGAGATGCCTGTTGCTGTCGGGTCTTTTGTAGATGGCAAAAAATTAAAAGACATAGAATGGCCGCATAGTTGTCTTGTGGTTGGAATAAAAAGAGGTGGGAAGGAGATAATACCAAAAGGAAATACAAAGATACTGGCTGGTGATTATATAGTGTTGCTTGGCAATGAAAAAGATGTTGTAAATATAAAAAACAATATAAGAAAGATGACAGAAATGTGATATGAAAAAAGTTAATGGGATTTTCAGAAAGCCTATTGACTTTTTTATTTTGCGGCGATATAATTATTTAGCATACAAAATATTCGTGTACAAAATATACGATTTAGAAGTGTAGTGAAAGAAGGTGAAGAATTTTTGAAGGAGTACAACGAAAGAATAGATGTTTTAAAGACATTAAAATCCATAATGAATATGATTCACAAAAACATGGAAAGTGAGTTTAAAGATCTTAAGATAACGGGACCTCAAGGCATGATCATTGGAATCCTTATGCAACATGGGGAGATGAAGATAAGCGATTTAAGTGAAAAGATGGGGCTATCAAGCAGCACTGTCTCTGGCATAGTAGACAGGTTGGAGAAACAAGGTATGGTAAAGAGAATAAGGAGCAGCGATGACAGGAGGGTTGTCTATGTGAAAGTAGACGAGGATTTCAAAAAGAGGTCTAAAGAAAGCTTCAAGAATATTTATGAGAGATTTGAGGCGATAATGAGTAAAGCCACAGATGAAGAACATGCTGATATCGTAAAGGGGCTTAATACCCTTAAGAAATTGATTGAATCAAGCAGTGGTCAAAGTAGCGATAATTTCAAGAAAGGTGGTTTTGATGGATGCTAAAATTACGGAAATACTTTAAGCCATATATATTTATAACTATTGTTGCCATACTATTTATATTTGTTCAGGCTATGAGCGACCTGTCCCTTCCTGACTACATGTCAAACATAGTAAACCAAGGAATCCAGCAAGGGGGCATTGTCAATGCTGTGCCAGATGCTGTAAGGAAAAGCACCATGGATAAACTGACATTATTTATGAATAACAGCGATAAAAACAATGTGTTAAATGATTATGTGTTAGTTGACAAAAACAGTTCAGATTACGATAAGTACGTAAAAAAATATCCTGATTTAAAGAAAGAGCCCATATACGTACTAAAGAACATAGATAAATCAGAAATAGACAAGATAAACCTTCCAATGGGCAAGGCGTTTTTAGCTGTATCAGGTGTTGAAAAGATGAAGTCCAACGCAAAAGGCGGATTTATCACATTTAACAACATGAAGATACCAGCAAATGCCGATCTATTTGCGCTTTTTGCAAGGATTCCTGAATCAGAGAGACAGAAGATAACTGATGACATGAATAAGAAGTTTACATCCCTTGGTGACAATATGGTTATACAAGCTGCTACATCGGCAGTGAAGTCTGAGTACAAGGCATTAGGAGTGAATACTGACAAAATTCAGACAAACTACATTTTGTCGACAGGGCTTATAATGCTGCTGATTACTCTTTTGAGTGCGGCATGTTCTATAATGGTGGGATTTTTAGGTTCCAGAGTTGCCGCTGGTTTTTCAAGGGATATAAGAAAAAATCTTTTTACAAGGGTTGAGAGCTTTTCGAATGAGGAATTTGACAAGTTTTCCACAGCGTCTTTGATAACAAGGACCACAAACGATATAACCCAGATACAGATGCTTATTGTCTTTATGATAAGGATGATATTCTATGCTCCTATGATAGGCATAGGCGGTGTAATAAGAGCCATAGGCAAAAGTGCGTCGATGTCATGGATAATAGCTTTGGCAGTCATAGTGCTTTTAGGTTTGGTTTCGACTGTGTTTTCTATCGCATTGCCTAAATTCAAGTCTGTGCAGAAATTAGTAGACAGGTTGAATCTTGTGGCTCGCGAGAATCTTGCTGGCATGATGGTTATAAGGGCTTTTAATACTCAAGAGTTTGAGGAAAACAGGTTTGACAAGGCAAATCGCGACATTACAAGCACGATGCTTTTCATAAACCGCGTCATGATTACAATGTTTCCAGTCATGATGCTTATAATGAACGGTATAACGCTTCTCATCGTATGGGTAGGTGCTCATGATATTGCCAATTCGTCAATGCAGGTTGGCGACATGATGGCGTTTATGCAGTACGCTATACAGATAATATTTGCCTTCCTCATGATGTCTATGATGTTTATCATGATACCGAGGGCATCTGTGTCAGCATCCCGTATTGCGGAGGTATTAGAGACACAGCCTACCGTTGTGGATCCTAAGGAAAGCAAAAAGTTTGACGATACGCAAAAAGGTGTTGTTGAGTTTAGAAATGTTTCATACAGATACCCTGGTGCAGAAGAAGATGCTATAAAGGATATTACGTTTAAGGCTGAGCCTGGGAAGACGACGGCTATCATTGGTTCAACGGGCTCTGGGAAATCTACACTTGTAAACTTGATACCGAGATTTTACGATGCCACAGAAGGGCAAGTTTTAGTAGACGGAGTAGATGTAAGGGATGTGAAGCAGCACGATTTGAGAGAAAAAATTGGCTATGTACCACAGAAGATTTCCCTTTTTAAAGGTACTGTCATGTCAAACATAAAATTTGGAAATGAAAATGCTACAGATGAAGAAGTTAAAAAGGCTGCAGAAGTGGCTCAGGCAGCAGAGTTTATAGAAAGGCTTCCAAATGGCTATGACAGCGAAATATCGCAAGATGCCACAAATATCTCAGGTGGACAGAAGCAAAGGCTGTCTATCGCAAGAGCCCTTGTCAAAAAGGCGGAGATTTATATATTTGATGAAAGCTTTTCAGCTCTTGATTTCAAGACAGATAGGGCCTTGAGAAAGGCTTTAAAAGAATACACGGAAAACAGCACTGTGATAATAGTTGCACAGCGCATATCTACGATAATGAATGCAGATCAGATTATTGTATTGGATGATGGCAAAATAGCTGGAATAGGCACACACGAGGAACTCATGAAATCCTGCGAGACATACAGAGAGATCGCTTATTCGCAGCTTTCAAAGGAGGAATTGGCATAATGGATGGAAGAAACGCAAATACTCCAAGGCGGCCTGTCATGAGAAGACATGGTCCTATGGGTGGCCATGGACCTATGGTAGGCGGTGAGAAAGCCAACGACTTTAAAGGAACAATGAAGAAATTGATGAAATATCTTGGTGAGTATAAACTTTCCATATTTTTCGTCATACTTTTTGCGGCAGGAAGTGCGGCACTGTCTATAGCAGGACCTAAGATACTCAGCAAGGCTATAACGAAGCTTTACGAAGGTGTCATGGCAAAGATAGCAGGTACAGGCAATATTGACTTCGACTACATCGGCAGAATAATCCTTCTACTTATAGGCCTTTACATCTTAAGCTCAGGCTTGGGATATATACAAGGTTGGATAATGACTAATGTAGCCATGAAAGTCACGTATAAATTTAGGCGTGACATAATGGAGAAGATAAACCGCATGCCGCTTAAGTACTTTGATGGTACAAATCACGGTGAAATATTATCCCGTATAACAAACGATGTTGACACAATAAGCCAGACGTTGAACCAGAGCATTACACAGATTATCACATCTGTCACATCGGTAATTGGTGCCTTAATAATGATGCTTACCATAAGTGTGGAGATGACAGGTGTTACATTTTTGATGATACCTATATCTATGGGAATCATCGCCCTTATAGTCCGCTTTTCTCAGAAGTACTTTAGAGAGCAGCAGGATTACCTTGGCCATGTTAATGGTCATGTAGAGGAAATGTACGGTGGTCATGTTGTCATGAAGGCATTTAACTACGAAGAAAGAAGCGTAAGGAAATTTGACGAGTACAACAATGAGCTTTACAAGGTGGCGTGGAAATCTCAGTTTTTAACAGGTCTTATGATGCCTATAATGAATTCCGTAAGCAACTTAGGATATGTAGGTGTCGTCGTATTAGGCAGCTACCTTGTCATAAATGGTACGATACAAGTCGGCGACATACAAGCATTTATACAGTACGTAAGGTCATTTACACAGCCATTGGCGCAGATCGCCAATATATCCAATATACTTCAGCAGACGGCTGCATGTGCCGAGAGGGTGTTTGAGTTCTTAGACGAGGAAGAAGAAGTGCCTGAGACAGAGCATCCTGTAAAACTCGAAAATGTGGAAGGGCACGTGCAATTTGATCATGTGCACTTTGGATACAAGCCAGATAAGATAATAATAAATGACTTTTCAGCCGATATTAAACCGGGTCAAAAAGTAGCCATAGTGGGACCAACAGGTGCTGGCAAGACTACGATGGTAAAACTCTTAATGAGGTTTTACGATGTAAACTCAGGAAGGATATTGATAGATGGACATGACATTAGAGAATTTACCAGAAGCGATTTAAGATCATTATTTGGCATGGTACTGCAGGATACATGGCTTTACAACGGTACGATAATGGACAATATAAGGTACGGAAACCTAAATGCCACAGATGAGGAAGTCATAAAAGCTGCAAAAGCAGCACATGTAGATCACTTTGTCCATACGCTGCCAGATGGTTACAACATGGTTTTAAACGAAGAAGCATCAAACGTATCACAAGGGCAGAAACAACTTATAACTATAGCCAGAGCCATACTAAAAGATCCTAAGATATTGATACTGGACGAAGCTACCAGCTCTGTTGATACACGTACAGAAATCCTAATACAGAAGGCTATGGATAACCTTATGAAAAACCGCACAAGCTTCATCATTGCCCATAGGCTTTCTACCATAAGAGATGCGGATCTCATACTTGTCATGGATCACGGTGACATTGTAGAGCAAGGCATTCACAAAGAGCTTCTTGCAAAAGGCGGATTTTACGCTAAGCTTTACAATAGCCAATTTGAAGACGAAGAAGTTGCAAGCTAATAAAAAGGGAACTATCCAAATGGATGGTTCCCTAACTTTTTATCGAAAGTCATCTAAGTATTTTTCTGCCATCATCGGGTCCAATTTAGCATCTACCAATGGTGGACCATCTTTTAAAAAGCCTATATTGTCGATATACGTAGGTTTTTTTACCTTGTATATTATGCCTATCGGTATCCTGTCGCCCCATTCATCAGCTACTTTGAAGGCATTGTCTAAATCGGTGTAGTCGTAGTCATCTGGAAGCTCATACACCCTGTCATTGTACCATTTAAACGTATTTACCCTGTTAAATGTAACACATGGCTGGAAGATGTCTAAAAGAGCATATCCGTCGTACATTATGGCTTCTTTCATCATCTTCTTAAGATGTTCATAATTTCCAGAAAAGCTTCTTGCTACAAATCCAGCTCCCATTGTAAGGGCCAGCTTTATTGGCTTTACAGGATCTAAGATTACGCCGTCAAACTGCAAACTTGTCTTTTGCCCTTTTGCTGTCGTAGGTGATGCTTGACCTTTTGTCAAGCCGTATATTTGGTTGTCGTGGACGAAGTGGGCGATGTTTGCGTTTCTCCTAATTGCGTGTATAAAGTGGTTTCCGCCTTCGCCGTACGTATCCCCATCTCCAGAGTCTATTATCACTTTAAGGTCTTTGTTTACGATGTTTATGGCTGTTGCAGGAGGCAAAGCCCTTCCGTGAAGTCCATTAAATCCATTTACGCTTATGTAGTGAGGCATCTTTGCGGCTTGTCCTATTCCTGATGCTATCACAACTTGATGGGGTTTTAGACCAAGCTCAGTAAGGGCGTCCTTTAAAGCATTAAGTATACCGAAGTTTCCACATCCAGGGCACCACGCCGTTTCATAGGTTTCAAATGCGGTATTCATTAAATCATCCCTTTCTCAATTTAATACAAGCTTGACGATTTTGTCATTTCTCTCACTTTGTCGTAGATGTATTTGGAGCTCATCATGCGACCATCGTATTTAAGTATGTGTTCATCAGCCTTTATAAGGGCGTTTTCTCTCATGAGGCTGTCAAGCTGTGCTGTGGCATTTTGCTCAACATCAATTATCATCTTTGCAAATTTTCCGTACTTTTTTAAAAGTTTTGTAGGAAATGGCCATATATCGCCGAAAGATAATGCTCCTACTGACATTCCATCCTTTAAAAGCATGTCTACTGCTTCTTTTACAGGACCGTACGTTGAACCCCAGCAGGTTATGAGTACATCAGGATTTTCAGCACCCATAAATAGAGGCTCTTGAATTTCTTCTTTTAATAGCTTAAATTTTTTCATCCTCTTATTTACCATCTTTACCCTTACATCCTGTGACTCTGTAATGTGGCCAAATTCATCGTGTTCATCGCTATCTATAAGGACTGTAGCACCCTCTACTTTGCCTGGTATTATCCTTGGTGATATGCCGCTTTCTGTCAGTTTGTACCGCTTATACACGCCATTTTCCAATGCTTCATCGCCTGATATATACCTTTCTATCTTTATCTTAGTAAAATCAAAAGGCTTTACAGTCACACCTGAATCTGCCAGGTACTGGTCGCTTACAAGTATGACAGGTACCTGGTACTTGTCTGCTATGTTAAATGCCCTTGCAGTCTGATAAAATGCATCTTCAGGGTTTCTCAATGATATCACCATCTTTGGAAATTCACCGTGGCCTGAATGGATTATGAACCTTAGATCCCCTTGCTCCGTCCTTGTCGGAAAGCCCGTGGCAGGTCCCGGCCTTTGAACTTCCGTTATGACGATGGGGATTTCTGTTATTCCTGCTAAGCTTATGCCTTCCACCATCAGCGCAAATCCTCCACCTGAGCTTCCTGTCATGGCCCTTACTCCGGCGTAGGAGGCTCCTAATGCCATGTTTATGGCAGATATCTCATCTTCTACTTGCTCAACTACTATGCCTGCATCATGCGATTTCTTAGCGATGTAGGTCATGACGCTGGTAGATGGCGTCATAGGGTATCCTGAGTAAAATTTGACTCCTGCAGCGATAGCTCCCAATGCGATAGCTTCATTGCCGCTTATGTAGATGTTGTCATCCTTTTTTCCAAGCGGCACGTTAAAAATCTGCTTTGCCATGCTGTAGCCAGCGTCGATAGCCTTTATATTTGCGTTTAACACATCGCCTTTGAATTCATCGTTTAAAACGGTATGAGATACGTCCAATGGAATGCCAAAAAGTTTAAGCAGTACGCCTACGGCAGCAGTGCCTAAAACACGGGGATTGCCGCATTCTTTTGCAACTTCTTTAAAATCAAATGACATGTATGCGCTGTTATTTGAAAGGGATTTGTCTAAGATGAGTTTTCCTGAAGGTTTCAAACTTTTAGAGTGCAAATTTACAGTGTCTTCATCGAGAGCGATTATGGCATCAAACTTCTCATCATGTGAATAAATCGGTTTGTCGCCGAACCTTACCTGAATGAAATTGTGACCGCCTCTTACCCGCGACATGTAATCTTTCGTGGAAAATACATACAAGCCGCATCTTTTCAAGGCTTTTTCGATTATGTATGACAAGGTGTCTATTCCCTGACCGGCAGCACCGCCGATCAATACATTGTAGTCCATACATTAGTCCCCCTTTATTTACAATATCTTGTAATTCAATTATACCACTATTGATAATTATTATCAATAAAAATGGAATATTATCTTTAAATAAATATATTTTACAGATGAAAACAGCTAAAATAATTCGCCTGTGATTATCCCACGAGTTATCCACATGTAAATGTGAATATGTGGATAAGTCCTGTGTTAAAAAGTTTGGATAAAGATGCACTAAATTTAGACAAAAAACGACTGTAGAAGTGATGTGAAAAAAGTTGCTCACATTTTGCATGTTGATAAGTCTTGAAAACAGACTTTCTTCAAGTTGCCATAGAAAAAGGGTTTTACTTGTTATATAATATTAGAGGACTTATGAAATTTGGAAGGGGGTAGCCCCGTTTTTGGGTATCTTATGAGGTTCTGTTCACTGAGATCTGGAAGCAGCGGAAACGCTGCATATATCGGTTATAAAGATGTACATATACTTGTGGACGCAGGTTTAAGCGGTAGTACAATAGAAAAAAGCCTTTTAAACATAGATGTAAATCCCCACAGTATCTCAGCAATTTTGATAACGCATGAGCACAATGACCACATAAAAGGTGCTGGTATATTGTCGCGAAGGTACGATATTCCCATATATGCCAATGAGGCCACATGGACTTCTATGGAAAGCTTCATAGGAGATATCGAGCCTCACAATAAGAGGTTTTTCAAGACGGGCGAAGATTTTACATTGGGCGATGTAAAGATACGACCATTTAAGAAGTCCCACGATGCGTCAGAACCTGTAGGTTTCTCGTTTTTTTGCGGTCAGAATAAAGCCACAATTGCTACAGACTTGGGGTATATAAGTAGAGGGGTGGCAGCGAACATAATGGACTCTGACGTAGTGCTATTAGAGTCAAATCACGACGTGGACATGCTGATGAACGGCACGTACCCATGGCCTTTAAAGAAAAGGATACTTTCGCCACATGGACATCTTTCCAATAAAGATGCGGCAGAGGCCATAAAGAAGTTTATAAAGCTTAAGGCGATAGGCAAAATCTACTTAGGACATCTAAGCCAAAACAACAACAAACCTGAAATAGCGTACAAGACGGTTGTAGATGCGCTTAAGGAAGAGGGCATAGACTACGAAATAAATATGGCATTAAGGTATGCAGAAAGCGACATTGTGGAAATATAAAAGGGCCTTATGGCCCTGTTCCTATTGATTCTATCTTCCACGGTGAGTCTTTTGTTGACTTTGCTATTATAAAGAAGAACGTGTTTCTTCCGTTTTTTGTAGGTGTATTATCTTCATTTTTTAATGTCAGATTTACTGTCACTTTGTACTCTTTGCTTTCGTAGATATTTCTATTCTTTGAAGGTGTGTAACCTTTGTTTTCATCTATGCTTAATACTGTTGCAGATTTTGTATTTAGTTCGAGGCTGTTTGACTCAAAATCGGTATTGTAAAGGACGCCTGCAGGCCTATTGATGTAAAGCATGTCGTGCAGCATATTGATAGATAGAGTTGAATATATTAAGCTTTTGTCGCCTTTGTTTATGCCGTTAAAATATGCGTATATTAGCTCTTCAGGTGTAAGCTTGTCTGTAGATGGAGATGACAATTGCTTTAGGAAACCGTGGGATGCGACCCAGTCTATCCAAGGCCTTTCTGTAAGTGTTTCAATGTAATTTTTCTTAAGCGAAAGAGGCGTCGATGCGTTGAATTCAAGCCATGCCCCTATTATATTTTCTCCATCCCTTAAGATGACTGCATTGACAGGGTACGTGTACTTGCTGCTTTCACCCTGTCCAGGAAGCTTTTCATTAAGCCTGTAGATCACAGCTTTTACTGTCTTGCCTTTGTACTTTTCTATATTATATCCTATGTCTCTCGACAAAAAATTCACTTCAGTCCAATAAAGTCCAACAGGCATAGATGTGCTTTGGATTTTCCAATCCGTTGGTATTGTCACATCAAAATAAGGCGATTCTTTTTCGGGGCTAAAGCCGTATTTAAGCAAAAATTTCGTATCATCATTATAAACATTAAATTGACCGCCAGAACAAGCAGTCAAAAATAGCGTCAAGGCAATACACGCGAAAATCAAAAACTTCTTCAACTTCATCTCCCCTTTAAAACATTTACCTATATTATATAACAAATTAAATGCTAATTCGTTACAAAATTATAAATTTTTTAAGGCACATTTATGTCCAAAAGATAATTTGCACTTGATTTTTTTAAGAAGCTGTGATAAAATGTTCACAATACACGGATATATGTACACTATATAGATACATAATTGAAAGGGGGCGGAACCTTGCAGGAAGAAAGCAAATTTTACATCATAAGGGAAGAAGTACTATCTGAAGCACTGAAAAAGACCATCTTGGCGAAAGAGCTTTTGGAGACAGGGCAAGCTAAGACCATAAATGAGGCGGTAAAAATGGCAGGCTTATCAAGAAGTGCGTTTTACAAGTACAAAAACTATATTTTTCCTTATTCCAAATTTTCTAAGGGAAAGATAGTGACGCTTTCGCTTTTGTTAGAGCACATGCCGGGGATACTGTCGTCAATACTGGATGCAATCGCCATGATGAAGGGCAATGTAATAACTATAAACCAAAGCATGCCGTCCCTTGGCGTTGCCAGCGTCTCTATATCCATAGACACGCAGTACATGGTAAAAGGCATCGAGGAGCTTATAGAGAAAATAGAAGAAGAGCACGGTGTCAGAAAAGTAGAGATTCTCGGTGAATAAATATTGTTTTAGAGAGGAAGGAATTTGCTGTGAAGATAGGTTTAATGGGGCTTGGAACTGTTGGTTCAGGTGTTGTCCACCTGATAGAAGAAAATGGGGATGCCATTGAGAAAAAGATTGGCCAGAAGATAGAGATTAAAAAGATACTTGTGAAGGATCCAGAGAAGAAAAGGATCAAAGAGGCACAAGGCAAAATAACCATAGATCCCTACGACATCTTAGATGATCCAGAGATAGATGTGGTAGTAGAAGTTATGGGGAAAGAGCACCCAGCACTGGAGTACATGAAAGAAGCCATATTAAGAGGTAAAAATGTTGTTACAGCCAATAAGGAAGTCATCGCAAAACATGGCAAAGAGCTTATAAAGCTGGCAAGTGAAAACAACGTAAATCTCCTTTATGAGGCGTCAGTAGGTGGTGGCATACCTATCATAAGGCCATTGAAAAGCTGCCTTGCTGCCAACAAGATATATGAGATAAAAGGGATCTTGAATGGAACCACCAACTATATACTGACAGAGATGAAGTCGAGGGGGCTAAGTTTTGAAGGAGTATTGAAAGAGGCACAGCAGAAAGGGTATGCTGAGCTGGATCCCACAGATGATGTGGATGGGTTTGATGCTGCAAGGAAGCTGGCTATACTGTGTACACTTTCATTTAACAAGTACGTTATGCCTGATAATATATACACAAAAGGAATTAGGACCATATCAAAAGAAGACATAAAGTACGCCGATGAATTGGGCTTTACCATAAAGCTCATAGCGTACGGCAGACTTGACGAAAATGAAAAGTTGGAAGCATGGGTACATCCTGTCATGATATCAAAGAAAAATCCGCTAAATGGCGTAAACGGCGTTTACAATGCTATTCTCGTGGAAGGCAATGCGGTTGGAAGGCTTATGTTCTACGGACAAGGCGCCGGCATGATGCCTACAGCCAGTGCAGTTGTAGCTGATGTCATCGATGTGGCAAATCATATACCTACTCAAAACGGCTACGATGATGCAGCGATGAAAGACATTGTGGATACAGTATCCAAATACTATATAAGGATAATAGCCCTCGATAAACCAGGTGTCATGAGCAAAGTCACAGGAGTTTTAGGGCAGGAAGGCATAAGCTTAGTGTCTGTCGTTCAAAAAGAGGTTTTGGGAGAATATGCTGAGATAGTCCTTATAACCCACAATGCGTTGACAAAAAATCTTTTTACGGCATTGGATGAAATAGAAAAGCTAAAAGAGGTTGACAGAGTCGCCAGCGTAATAAGAGTGGAGGGGGAAGAATGATGGAATGGGATGGAATAATAAAGTCGTATAGAAGATACATGCCTAAAATAGACGATGATAATATAATCACGCTAAAAGAAGGAAACACACCCCTTATAGAAGCTGAAAACATCGAGAAGGATTTTCCGGGGTTAAAGATCTATTTAAAGTACGAAGGTTTAAATCCGACAGGCTCTTTTAAAGATAGAGGCATGACGGTAGCCGTATCAATGGCAAAGCAGGAAGGCTCGCAGGCTGTCGTGTGTGCATCAACAGGCAATACATCCGCATCGGCGGCTGCTTATGCATCAAAAGCCGGACTTAAATGCGTCGTTCTGATTCCAGGTGGAAAGATAGCGTTAGGAAAATTAGCTCAGGCAATAGCGTATGGTGCAGAAGTCGTCGCCATAAACGGCAATTTTGATGATGCATTAAACCTTGTGAGGGAGATATCGAAAATGCACCCTATAACCGTAGTAAATTCCATAAACCCGTACAGGTTGGAAGGGCAGAAATCATCGTCGTTTGAAATATGCGATACGCTTAAGAAGGCTCCTGATTATCTGGCACTTCCTGTTGGCAATGCGGGAAATATTACGGCGTATTGGATGGGCTTTAAAGAGTATTACCGCAATGGCATGATCGATAGTCTGCCTAAGATGATAGGATTTCAAGCGGCAGGCGCAGCCCCTATCGTGGAAAATAGGGTATTTGAGCACCCTGAGACGATAGCAACAGCCATAAGAATTGGCAACCCAGCCAGTTGGCAGAAAGCTGTCGCTGCAAGGGACGAATCAGGTGGCCTTATAGACAAGGTGACGGACGATGAGATATTAGAGGCGTACTCGTACCTTGCTAAGAGGGAAGGGATTTTTGCAGAACCTGCTTCATGTGCTTCTATTGCAGGCGTCATAAAGAAGTACAGAGAGGGTCTTTTCAAAGAGGGTGATACTGTCGTGTGCGTCTTGACAGGAAACGGGCTTAAAGATCCTGATACAGCCATAAACTTAGGCGGGAAAAGCGTAAAGACGGTGGATGCTGACTTAAAATCATTGGAAGGTGCAATATATGGTTAAGTCTGTCTGCGTGAGGGTGCCTTCATCTACAGCTAACTTAGGCCCTGGGTTTGACTGCCTGGGTATTGCGCTAAATCTTTACAATGAAATCTACATGGAGATAAAAGGCCATAAACTTGAAATTGATGTTAAAGGGGAAGGCATTTTAAATATAGAGCGAAACGAAGAAAATCTGATTTATAAAGCAGCAAAGAAAATTTTTGACAAAGCCAATATTTCTGTAGATGGGCTTTACATAAAGTCTAAAAATGGCATTCCGACGGGAAGTGGCTTAGGAAGCAGTGCGGCGGCTATAATAGGCGGACTTGTAGCTGCAAATGCCTTAATCGGAAATCCTGTAAGTAGAGATGAAATATTAGACATAGCCTCATCGATGGAAGGCCATGCTGACAATGTATCTCCTGCTTTAAACGGCGGCTTCAATGTGGCTACTTTTGATGGGAAAAAGACTTATTTTGTAAAAAAAGAGTTGGACGACCACATTGCGTTTTTAGCCTTTTACCCTAAAAGAGAGCTTTTGACTTCAAAGGCAAGAGGCGTGTTGCCGTCTATCATCGAATTTAGAAGCGCAGTATTTAACGTAGGAAGATCATCCCTTTTTACGGCGTCCATATTCTCAGGTAGATATGATTTGCTTAAATACGCCTCGCAGGACATGCTGCATCAAGTGTACAGGAAAGAATTCATTAAAGAGATGTACTACGTAATAGAGGAGGCGTTGGATAAAGGGGCATATGCTGCATTTTTAAGCGGTGCAGGGCCTACCATGATGGCTATGGTTGATAAAAGTGCCTTAAGCCGTGTGGAGGAAGCCGTAAAGAAAGTGTACAAAGATAGAAGCATAGAGTGTAGCGTTTATAAATTAAAGTGCGACAATGACGGCGCTACAATCATATAAAGGTCTAATATTAGGCCTTTATTTTATATTTACGTAAGATGGTTGAAAATTTTGTGGTATAATTAAGGTAAATTATTCTTAAGGAGGCTATCTTATGAAAAGGCATTTATCGATTTTTATGGCATTTGTAATCGTATTGACACTTGTTTTATCTGCACCTATGGCGGCTTTTGCCGCAACGGCAACACAAGACGATATAAGCAGTTATTTAAATGATTTAGGCTCATTTATGCAGTTTATAAAAGAAAATTATGCAGGTGATGTCACGTACGATCAAATGGAGGAAGGTGCCATACAAGGCATACTATCTTCACTTGATAAGTACAGCACATATTTTACAAAAGATGAGATGGATTCATTTATGGAGTCTACTTCAGGCACATTTACAGGAGTGGGTTTGCAAGTAGAAGAAAGAGGTCAAGACATAGTAGTCGTATCTACTATAAAGGGCTCTCCAGCCTATAAGGCAGGCATACAAAGCGGTTACATAGTAGAGTCTGTCGACGGCAAAGATGTAAAAGGCATGGACATTGCAGATGTCACAAACCTCATAAAAGGTGATAAAGGCACAACTGTCACCATCGACTTTCTTGCAAACGGAAAGACCGTTGAATACAAGCTTGTAAGGGATGTAATAAGCATAAATCCTGTCACATATAAAATAATAAACGGTGTTGGATACATAAGCATAAGTGAGTTTAATGGAAACACTTATGACAATGTTTCAAAGGCTCTTGATTACATGGACCAAAATAATATAAAGAAGCTTGTCATAGATTTAAGGGATAATCCTGGCGGATACCTTCAAGAGGCTGTAGATGTAGCTGGCTATTTCGTGCCGGCAGGCCCTGTTGTAACTGTTGCCATGAACAGCGGAAATGAAACGTACTATTCATATTTAAAAAACCCTAAGTACAAGATAGCAGTTCTCATAAATGGAAATACTGCATCTGCTGCGGAAATACTATCTGGTGCAATACAAGACACAAAGGCGGGAATTCTTGTAGGGGAAAATTCCTATGGCAAAGGGACAGTGCAAGAGGTATTTCCATTTTCTGATGGCAGTGGCATGAAGCTTACAATCGCGAAGTATTTGCTTCCATCTGGCCGCTCCATAAACGGAGTAGGGCTTAAACCTGATGTGGAAGTCAATGACAGCAGAGTGTTTTTGCCTCAGCTTATATACATAAATGATGTAAAAAAAGGCGATACAGGTTACAATGTGAAGCTTTTGCAGTCGTACTTAAGTCTTTTAGGCTACTACAAAGGTGAGCCAAATGGGTACTTTGGCAATGACACATACGATGCACTTATAAGCTTTCAAAAATACGCAGGAATCCCAGCAACAGGTGTCATGGATAGAGGAACTGTCGATGCACTTTCATACTTCTACGGTTTGACACTTAGAAACGATGCACAGCTTGACAAGGCAATTGAGCTTTTAAATCAACAATAGAGAATAATAACTCATTGATATTATTGAAAAAGACAATTTTGAATGAGTGAAGCGACTTGTTGGAAAGCGATAACTAAACTTGGCGAGATCGATGAACGAAAGCAGGGTCGAAGCCATGGATGGCTGAGACGGGCACTTGAGGCATGGACGCCGAATGTGCCCGGAACCCTGCTGAAGTTCAAGATCGAGCTTTAGTTTAGTCGCTTTTCAACTAAAAGAATTAAATCAGTTTGTTATTGAAAAAATAGATCGAGCTTTAGTTTAGTCGCTTTTCAACTCTGAGAGCAAACGAATCAAAATTGTCTTTTTATCAAAATTGTCTTCTTATCAAAATTACCTACTATTATAGAAAAGATATTTCATTATTTAATACAGGTGGTGAAACAGTGAGGATATTAGTCGCGCCTGACTCCTACAAAGGAAGCTTGTCATCAAAGGAAGTCATAGAGGCCATGACGGAAGGCATAAGAAGGGTTGTAGATGCTGAGATTATAAAAGTGCCTATAGCTGACGGCGGAGAAGGCACAGTAGACGCATTGATTTCTTTATCAGGAGGGAAAATCGTAGAGACAGAAGTGATAGGCCCTCTTGGCAATACGGTAAAAAGCTTTTTTGGGATATTAGATGGCGGTACAGCAGTTATAGAGATAGCTGCATCATCTGGTTTAAACCTTGTGCCAGATGACATGAGAAATCCTTTAGTCACTACTACATACGGTGTAGGGCAGCTTATAAAAAAAGCACTTGACGAAGGATGCCGCAGGTTTATCGTAGGCTTAGGCGGCAGTGCCACAAATGACGGCGGTGCAGGCATGGTTCAAGCTTTAGGAGCAAAGCTCTTGGATGAAGATGGAAAAGACATACCTTACGGTGGGGGGAATCTTTCAAGGCTTAAGGAAATAGACATAGATGGCTTGGATAAGAGGATATACGAAAGCAGCTTCATGGTAGCATCAGATGTTACAAATCCTCTTTGTGGCAAAAACGGTGCATCCTACATTTACGGTCCTCAGAAAGGTGCAACACCTGAAATTGTAAATATTCTTGATAAGAACTTATACCACTATGCCAAAATTGTTGAAAAGACGATTGGAAAGGATTTTAAAAATGTACCGGGTGCTGGTGCGGCAGGAGGATTGGGTTTTTCATTGATAGCGTTTTTTAATGCCAAGGTAAGATCTGGTATAGAAATAGTGATGGATGCCGCAAATATGGAGGAAAAGATAAAGTCATGTGATATTGTAATAACAGGCGAAGGCAACACAGACTTTCAAACTGCATTTGGCAAGGCGCCAGCAGGTATAGCGAAAATCGTCCAAAGATATGGCAAGAAAGTCATAATCCTTTCAGGCGGTTTAGGTAGTGGATACAAAGAGCTTTATAAAATAGGTGTTACAGCAATGTTTAGCATAGTGGATAGACCTATGACGATAGATGAAGCCGTACATGATGCCAAAAGGCTTATATCTGACAGGATGGAGGACATAATCCGCTTATTTGTCTGATTTTTGTATAAGGTAAACTAATACATATCATAATGTCTACTTATAGTAGACATTTGTTTTTTACTATTGCATTTTTTTCTTTAATAGTTTATCATATTAAATAAATATTTAAAAAGGTGTGAAGCTTATGAAAAATAGGATTCTCATGACACCGGGACCTACTATGGTGCCAAAGGAAGTGTTGGACGTATGCCATCTTCAGCCGTATCACCATAGAACGCCGGAATATTTTAAATTATTTTCAGATCTTAATTCAAACCTTAAAAAGATATTTAAGACAAACATGGATGTGTTGACGCTGACATCGTCAGGTACAGGCGGTATGGAGGCCGTCGTGGCAAATCTTTTTAAAAGAGGCGATAAAGTCTTGGTGGCCAGCATAGGCCATTTTGGAGAGAGGTTTTACGACATAACAAAAGCCTACGGACTTGATTCTGATATCATTGATTTTGGTTGGGGCAATGCAGTCCATCTTGACATTTTAAATGATGCATTGAAAAAAGATAAGTACAAGGCTTTGATTGTGACACAGAATGAAACGTCAACAGGTGTCACAAACGATGTAAAATCAATAGCTGATGTAGCCAAAAAGCACGGTACGCTTATCGTAGTTGACGCTGTAAGCTCATTAGGCGGCATACCACTTAATATGGATGAGTGGGGGTTAGATGCAGTTATTACCTGTTCACAGAAGTGCCTGATGTCTCCTCCGGGATTAAGCTTTGTGGCTTTAAGCGAGAGAGCATGGCAGATGGCAGAGGAGTCTGATCTTCCTAAGTATTATTTTGACCTTAAAAAGGCGAGAAAAGGCGTGCAGAGCGAAAAGCCGGACAATCCGTATACACCAGCGGTTTCCACAATTATGGCCGTAAAGAAGGCTACAGACATGCTTCTTAATATAGGTATGGACACAGTATACAAAAATCAACATGCAATCGGTGAAAAGGTGAGGAAAACCGTAAAAGACATGGGGCTTAAGCTTTTCCCAGATGAAGCCATATCGTCAGATCTTTTGACGGCAGTACAAGTGCCAGAAGGATATAAAGCAGGCGATATAATAAACTATATGTCAGAAAAAGGTATACTTGTGACAGGTGGACAAGGGCATTTAAAAGGTAAAATAATCAGGATTGGCCACATGGGATATGTTACAGATGAAATGCTTAATTTGACATTTAATGCATTAAAAAGTGCACTTTTAGATTTATCTTAATTTTGTTTAAGGGGGATTTATTGTGAAGATATTGGTAACGGAGAGAATTGCCGAAAGCGGCATAGAGTACCTTAAAAATCATGCGGATGTGGATTTTAAACTGGATCTATCAAGAGAAGAACTCTTAAATATCATAGGCGATTACGATGCAATAGTCGTAAGAAGTGTTACAAACGTAGATAGAGAGCTTATGTCAAAAGGGAAAAACCTAAAAGTAATAGGAAGGGCAGGCAATGGCGTCGATAATATAGACCTTTTGGCAGCAACGGAAAAAGGCATAATTGTCGTAAATACTCCTGAAGGCAACATCATATCGGCTGCAGAGCATACGATTGGGCTTATGCTATCTATTGCCAGAAACATACCGCAGGCTTACATTGGCGCAAAAAATGGCGATTTCAGGAGAAACAAGTTTAAAGGCGTAGAGCTAAGCGGCAAAACAGTAGGCATAATTGGACTTGGCAGGATAGGATCATTAGTTGCAACGAGGCTTGCAGCATTTGGCATGAAAGTCATTGCATATGACCCGTATATACCAGATAGTCGTTTTGAAAAGTTTGGCGCAAGAAAAGTATCATTTGACGAGCTTTTGCAAGAATCTGACTTTATAACTATCCATACACCAAAGACGGAGGAGACCATTGACATAATAAGCCATGAGGAATTTAAAAAAGTCAAAAAAGGTGTAAGAATCGTAAACTGCGCAAGAGGTGGTCTTATAAATGAAGAAGCTTTGTACGACGCAGTCAAAGAAGGAATTGTTGCTGCGGCTGCATTGGACGTATTCAAAGTTGAACCGTCTTATGACAGGGAAAAGCAGGATTTTCACAATAAACTTTTAGAGCTTCCAAATGTGGTAGTTACTCCACATTTAGGTGCTTCAACTATAGAAGCGCAAAACAATGTAGGCATATCTGTCGCAAAAGAAGTGATAACGGCATTAAGTGGGAAACTTTACGGCAACATAGTAAATCTCCCTGATGTAAAGGCCGATGAATTTGGAGAATTGAAGCCATACATGAAGCTTTGCGAAGCAATGGGTTCACTTTACTATCAGATAAGCGATGTGCCTGCAAAAACGGTAGAGATAATATACAGAGGAGAAATATCCAGTCTAAATACAGAAGTCGTCACGCTTCACGCATTGAAAGGACTCTTAAAGCCTGCCTTAAAAGAAGGCATAAGCATTGTAAATGCAAGGCTAAGGGCAAAGGAAATGGGTATAGAAGTCATAGATGGCAAGATAGAAGAAATAGATCACTATTCAAGCCTTGTCACCATAACTGTGATTGACACAAAAGGGGAAGCTTATAAGTTTTCAGGGACAACTTATGGCGATGAAATACGTATCGTAGAATACTTAGGGCACAGGGTTAACTTTGAGCCTACAGAGTACATGCTTTTTGTTAAAAATAAAGATGTGCCTGGGGTAATTGGACACATCGGAAATGTATTGGGGGACTTTGGCATAAACATATCTTCCATGCATGTAAGCCCCAATAAAAACGACGGGACTGCTCTCATGATCGTAAATACAGATAGAGAAATCCCTATTGAGGCCGTAGAATCATTAAACAAACTAAACAGCATATTGAGGGCAAAGGCAGTAAAAAATTTGATATAAATAAATCTCCCATCTATGTAGATGGGAGATTTATTTATATCTTGTTGTTAAAATAATCTTCCGTAACTTGTAACTGCTTTTTTAGGATCTCTTGCCATAAATGCTTCTTTATTTCGCCGCTACCCATTGAAACCTTTGTGCGTCGTATATTTCCATCTTTATCGCGCTTTATATAAAAGTAATGATCTGTTTTTTTATACAATTCCCAACCGTCTCTTTCTAAAAAGCGTTTTAATTCTTTCCATGTTGGCATTTAATAAGCTTTTTAACTCCTTCAGGATTATCTTGAAGCAGTATATTTAAGACATAAGGTAGATGTTCTCTGCGGTTGGGAGCCGAATACCAATATTGAAAGTCGTTATAAAAATCTTCTGCATATTCAATCATGTCATCAACAAGCAAATTTAAGGCTTCATTTTCGTCTTTGCCATTGACAACAATGTCGATTTCATTTAAAGAAATTGTTACAGTACCATCATCTTCATTTAGAATATTTGCTGTAAATGTATAAGCTGTTAGCATTTCTTTAATCATGTCTATATTAGAAACAAAGACGTAATCTTTTGTGCGTTTTATAATTTTAGGTTTTTCCCGAACAACTGAATTGATGAAATCTGCCCATTCTTTGCGCACATCTGTAGCATTAACTGTAAACATCTTATTCATTCCCCCTTATCACCTCCCATTATATCATATTATGTATATTATGTACACTATGTACATTTTATACATCTGATATAAAAAATTTTTTATCAAAGAAGGAAAATTATGTTTTATGTCGAATATTAAAAATATAAACAAAATATATAGGATTCTGTGAAGCATAACCTGTATTTGGGCACCTGGGTTATGCGGAGATAGTGGTGCAACCGGCCGTAGTTTTTACTGCGGCTTTTTGTTTTATGGGGATAGGGGTTTATATACGGCAAAAGGATAAGCTTAAGCTTATCCTTTTAGCGCATATAGCATAAAAATATGCTTATATATGCTATAATATAATTAAAGATTGATTTTGAGGTGAATTATTATGCAAGCTGCGGAGTTAATTGATTATTCACTGGAAAAGGAATTAAAAATTATAGTTGATGCAATTATAGAAAAGTGCAATCCTGAAAAAATAATTTTATTTGGTTCGATGGCCAATGGAAAGTCAAATGTCTGGAGTGATATAGATTTAGTGGTTATAATGAACACAGATTTAAGGTATATAGATAGGCTAGTATATGTTTCTAAAGCCATAAAATCTGATTTACCTATTGACTTTTTGGTATATACGCCTGAGGAAGAAAGACGTTTTATAGAGACTAATAACTTATTCTACACGAAAGAAGTAATAGAGAAAGGTAAAGTTTTATATGAAAGAAAATTATGATGAATATAAACAATGGCTTAATTATGCAGAGGATGATTATAAAGCAGCCAATGAATTATTAAAAGCAAAGTTATACAATGTTGTTTGCTTTCATTCTCAACAATCAATAGAAAAATACTTAAAAGCATATCTAATATATAACGGAATAAATCCGCCTAGAGTACATCATTTAATAACTTTAATAAGAATTATTAATAAATTTTCAGATGCTTTTGATGAATTTATAGACGATGTAAAAACTGTTGATATGTATTATATACCGTCTAGGTATCCAGATGCTCCTATAGGGAGCCTTCCTGATGGTATGCCTAATGAGGATGATGCAAAAAAAGCATTAGAGGTTGCTGCTAATATAAGGAAGCGTATTAAAGAAATTATAAGATAAAAGCAGGGCAAACAAAATCTCCCTGCCTTTATTTTTATATCTTGTACGGTATTCTCTTTCTCTTGTCAAAATAATTAAGAGTGTCAATCCCAAATGATTTCACATAATTATATGCTTTGTCAAAATCTCTTGCTACATCTTCTGGCGTATGTGCATCGGAGTTTACAAGAATAGGGATATTGTACTTTTTAATCAAGGACATTATCTCTTTCGAGGGATATATTTCACCTACAGGTTTTCTCCAACCTGCTGTTGAAACTTCTACGGCTATCCCGGTTTTTGCTATATTCTTAATATTTTCTTCTATTTTATCATAAACCATTGGTGTTGGTCTGTACTTAAAAATTTTAACCAAATCGATATGGCCTATGAAGTCAAAGATACCCATTTCAGCCATCTTTTCAACCATATTAAAATACTCTAAATATACAGAGTCCACATCGCATGACTCCCAGATATCAAGACACTCGTCAAGATCTATACCCCAGTCACATATCCAGTGTATAGAGCCAATCACATAATCCCACGGATATGGCTTTAAGAAATCCATAAGCTCTTTTTCTTTGCCTGGTATATAGTCTGCTTCTATGCCTAATTTTACAGGAAGTCCCATAGACTTTGCTTCATGTATAAGAGATACATATTCATCGATGTCTTGACCATTGTACTTTTTAATCCATTCCCCTCTAAAGCCGTCGCTTCCAAATGCGTCGTATCCTTTATCAAATCTGTATCCATGCTCTGAAAAACCTATCTCTGTAAGACCTTTATCTAATGCTGTATCTACAAATTTTTTAAGCCAATCAATCGTGTACGGTCCTCTTTCTATGTGTACGTGATAATCTGATGGCATATATTTTCCCCCTTTACATTGATAAACTAATTATAATATCAAAACAAAAACATTGCAACAACGTAAGAAAACGTATGATATAATAATGATAGCCTCCAAGAAAGGGGGTGAACATTGTGACTACTGGTGGCAAGAGGCGGAAAAGAAACCGCCCAATAGACTGGTACAAGGTCACAGAAATACTGCTTAAGTTATTAGAGATAATAATTAAGTGGTACACGAAGTGATATGTACATAGTCGAGAAAAAGGTGAGGGTACCATCCTCACCTTTTTCTATAACATTGTGACCACTGGTTTTAAATTTGTCTATATATATTATACCACATTATTTTATTTTTCAAACATTTTTCAGTAAAAACATTGCAACAACTGAAGAAAACGTATGATATAATAATGGTAGCCTCCAAGAAAGGAGGTGAGCGTTGTGACCGCAGGCAGCAAAAGGCGGAAAGAAAACCGCCAAATACTTTAACAGAATCATGGAAATACTGCTTAAATTATTAGAGATAATAATTAAGTGGTACACGAAGTGATATGTACATAGTCGAGAAAAAGGTGAGGGTAGCGTCCTCACCTTTTTCTTTGCATTGTGACCACAGGCTTTAAATTTGTCTATATATATTATACCATATTATTTTATTTTTCAACCCTCTTTACATTCAAAAAAATCTCATATATAATAAAAAAGTATTTATTTTTTTTGAGGTGTTTTGAATGAGTCATTATCGAAGAAAATTTAAAAAACCATCAAAAAATTAAAGGGATAAGAGTCTCTATTTTTAAGAATAGAGATTTTTTTAATGCCTTTCACTTAATTAAATGCATTTTGCGTTCGATATAAGATAAAATAAAAGATGAGGTGAGATGATGTCGAAGTATATATTTGTGACGGGCGGTGTTGTGTCATCATTAGGCAAAGGAATTACAGCAGCGTCATTAGGGAGGTTATTAAAAAGCCGCGGTATTAGCGTGGCGGTGATAAAATGCGATCCGTATATAAACATAGATCCGGGGACAATGAGTCCATACCAGCATGGCGAAGTATTTGTCACTGAAGACGGTGCAGAAACGGATTTGGATCTTGGCCATTATGAAAGATTTATCGATATAAACCTTACAAAAAGCAGTAATATAACGACAGGTAAGGTGTACTGGTCTGTCATATCAAAGGAGAGAAAAGGCGATTATTTAGGTGCAACAGTTCAAGTAATTCCCCACATTACAAATGAGATAAAAGACAGGATAAGGCGGGTAGGGAAAGAGCAAAACGTTGATTGTGTCATCGTAGAGATAGGTGGCACTGTAGGAGATATAGAAAGTTTGCCGTTTTTGGAGGCTATAAGGCAGATAGGTGTTGAAGAAGGAAAAGACAATGTCATGTTCATACACGTTACACTTGTACCGCACCTCGGCAAAACCGGTGAACTTAAGACAAAGCCTACACAGCACAGCGTAAAAGAATTGAGATCTATTGGTATACAGCCAGATATGATCGTATGCAGGACAGAATTTCCTCTTACAGATGATATAAAAGAAAAGATAGGCATGTTTTGCAATGTAAAACCAGATGCTGTCATTGAAAATATCGATGTAGACTCCATCTATGAAGTCCCATTGGAGCTTGACAGGCAAAAAGTAGATGAATACGTCATAAATAGGTTAAACTTACCGGCCGATGAGCCTGATCTTAAGGAATGGAGAGCATTTGTTGAAAAAGAGAAAAATCTAAAAAAAGAAGTGGAGATTGCTTTAGTTGGCAAATATGTAGAGCTGCACGACGCATATATAAGCGTTGTAGAGTCGTTAAGACACGCAGGCATATACAATGATGCCAATGTCAAGATAAGATGGGTAAACTCTGAAAATGTAAATGACGATACGGTTGATGAACTTTTAAAAGGTGCAAAAGGCATCCTTGTGCCCGGCGGATTTGGCGATAGGGGCGTAGAAGGGAAGATAAGGGCAGCTCAGTACGCCAGAGAAAACAAGATACCGTACTTAGGACTTTGCTTGGGAATGCAGTGCGCTGTTATAGAATTTGCAAGAAATGTAGCAGGACTTAAAAACGCCCATTCTACAGAGTTTAACGGCGCGACACCATACCCTGTCATAGATCTTATGCCTGAACAGAAAGACATAGATGAAAAAGGTGGCACAATGAGGCTTGGGGTATATCCTTGCAAGTTGAAAGAAGGCACAAAGGCATATGAAGCTTACAAAGATGAGCTTGTATATGAACGCCACAGACACAGATACGAGTTTAACAATGAATATAGGGAGCTTCTCACATCAAAAGGACTTGTACTGTCAGGTTTGTCGCCAGATGACCGCCTTGTAGAGATAATAGAAGTAAAAGATCATCCATACTTTGTAGCGTCCCAATTCCATCCAGAGTTTAAATCAAGGCCATTAAGACCACACCCATTATTCAGGGATTTTATAGCTGCGGCATTATTAATGAAATAAAAGGATCCGCTTTTGGGTCCTTTTTTGATTTGTACCTTTTTTGTGATATAATGACAATGAAAATTAATAAACGGTGATAATTATGAGAAATTTAACAAATATAAAAAAACAGATTGATTTGCTTGTAGATTATGTAAAACAAAATCCCAATATATTAGCTTTGTACATCTTTGGATCATATGGGACGGAATAAATTTTACGGCGATTATGGAATAACAATGAAATTTAAAGGGTTGAAGGAGAATGCCTTATGACATTGAAAATTATATTAATTCTATAGGTAAGTTTTTAGGGCAATAGTTTGTGATGCTTCATCACTTTCCTTCATACATCTCTATCTTTTTTATTATATCTTCACCTGTATCTGTATTTCTCACAGTTATACGCTTTACAGCGTATGTGTCGCCTTTATACACATTGACGCCTTCTTCCATCGTAAATATCACTTTATACCCCAATGACGCAGCCACATCTTTAGAAGTATCGCTGCCGACGCCATATGGGTATGCCAAAGCAATAACTTCTTTCCCTAAATTTTTTTCTATTTCCATTTTTGCTTTTAAAAGATCATTCTTTATCCTTTCTCTGTATTCATTCATGGTTTCGAGCCTTCCGCCTATATCTATAGGTCCTGATAGCATAGGTATATCGTGATTTCCACTTTTTGCATACCTGTGGGAATCGTAAGTATGGCTTTCAATCTCCATTACACCGCTTGAAGACATCTCCCTTGCTTCTATCCAGTCAAAATGCGGATATGGAGTCACCACTTTGTTGGTAGGAGATGGCACATTTTTTACTATGACATTTATGACACCTTTATAACCGATTTTTTTGAACAATGGATACGCATATTTATAGTTCCCCAAATATCCGTCGTCAAATGTTATAAGTATAGGCTTCTTTGGAAGCATTTTGCCGTACTTCATAAAATTATACAAGTCCTCAACGGTTATAGTTTCATACCCATGTCCTTTAAGGTACAAAATCTGCTTTTCAAAGTTTTGTGGAGTGATAAGGACGCCGCTTTTGTTGGGAGGGATATTTCCAGCGTAGATGTTGTGATACATAAGTACAGGAACGTACTTTTTTAAATTTTCAGCTTTCTCATATCTATAAAAACCGAATGCGGCAATTATCATTATTAGAGAAAATACAATCACGAACTTTTTCACTTATTTCACCTCGCAATAGCATTATATCACAACATATTGTAAAATAATATAGAAAGCATACATGATAGCTGATAAATGATAAAAGGAGAAATAAGTGACAATGAAGAAATTTTTTGCATTCATAATGGTACTTATGATGACAGTAAGCATAGCTTCTATTGAGACATCTTATAAAGACAGTATGAAATATGTGTCAAAAGACAAGATAGTTTTTGTTCCTCTTGACACGAGGCCTGTATCTCTTCAAAATGTAGAGATATTGGCAAAGGCAGGCGGAAAAGAGCTATTAATGCCTCCTATGGATTCACTTGATGATTACAAGAAAAAAAGCAATCAAGATATGATTTATGATTGGCTTAAAGGATCTGTAGAAAGACCTGACGTAAGCGCCATCATAATATCTACAAATCAATTTATATCAGGTGGGCTTATAGGGTCGCGAAATTATGTAAATGATATTAATTACAAAGAAAGCCTTGAAAGATTAAAAGAGATAATAGGCTTGTCGGGAGATAAAAGGCTTTTTTTTAATATCTATAATGCCGCAGGTATCACCAGTTCTTTATCAGCAGGACACAATATACGTCCAGAATAGCGCTAATATAGGTTATTATAATCAAATAAAGAAAGCCATATCAGAGAATGATACAAAAACACTTAAGAGATTGAAAGCAAACATACCTTCTTATTTATTTAATTACATGGCTGTAATAGCATTAGAAGTCATTATAAATGAACAAATAGCGTCAAATTTAAAGCCGAATGTCACTTTTACAATCGGGCTTGACGATACCACCATGAAAAGTATGCTTAAATACTCCTATGATGATCTAAAAACAATCATAAAGAATTATAAAAATGTCTATATGCTTCATGGTGCAGACGAAATAAGCATGATGACTGTCGCAAAAATATTGAATGAGGAAAATGGCTTAAAACCATCTTACAAGATAGTGTATGAGGAAAGCGGTGATGAAAATAGTTATCTGCCTTTTGAAGGAGGGACAGTAAAAGAGATAACAGAGGAGAAGATAGGTTACATAGGTGGAGTGATGTCGCAAGACGCAAAAAATATCATCTACATTCACATGCACAAAAATTATAAAACAGGAATAAAAAATGTAGTAAGCAAATATAAAATTAGTGGACAAAATTTTGGCGTAGCAGACGTAGCCAAGACAAATGGAGGTGACAAAGATCTTGTAGATGAGATACTTAAAGATAAACTTATAAAGCTTATTGATGCATATTCTGGGTGGAATACCCCCAGTAACTCCATAGGGACAGTAGTGGCAGAGCTAAGCGTAAAATCATATATTGATACGACAAAGGATAAAAAAGATTTCGAAGATATGCAGAAATACTACTATGCATTTACATTCATAAGATATGCTGATGACTACATATACCAGAGCATAGTGAGAGATGCGATGCAAAATTGGGCAAAATCAAATGGATTTAATCCAGATAATTTGACAAACAAAAGTGAAGCAGATGAAGTGCTAAGAGAAAAGATGAAACCGTATCTTGATATGCTTATATCCATATATGATGATTGCGGTATCAAGATAAAAGGCGCAGATGTAGAATATCCATGGAACAGGATGTTCGAAATAAAAGTTGCACCAATTTTGGACTAAAAATTTAATAATTTGTTAATAATTCTATGTTAAATTTAAGAAGGATATTTTAAAAGTTTGTCGTATATATCTAATTAATGCACTATTTGGCGGCATAAGCATTGTTAATCGATTATTACAGATTTATTACAAAATGGTAACATTTATTGACTTGAGGATTGACACGATGATATAATTAACTCAGGTTGGCAAAGAGCCAGCTTACATAGTCAAAAGCTTTTTGGAAGGTACCACCTTTCAAAAGAAAAATATACACTATATATTAAGGAGGAGGATTTATTCCATGAAGAACCTTAAAAAGTTAATAGCAGTGGTTCTCACGTTCACATTGGTGTTCAGTGCAATGGCAGTAGGCTTTGCAGGAACATTCTCCGATGTGAGCAGTAGTGCACCGTATGCGAGTGCAGTTGCTCGTCTGCAATCGTTAGGTTTAGTATCTGGTATGCCAGATGGCACATTCCAACCTGACGGTGTTGTGACAAGAGCACAGATGATCGCTTTTGTTAATGCAGCAGAAGGTTTACAACAAGCTGCAAAAGTATCAGCTGGTCCTACAAAGTTCAGCGATGTACCAGCAAATTTCTGGGCAGCAGGTGATATAAACGTTGCTGATCCAAGTGGTTATCCAGATGGTACATTTAGACCAAATAATCCTGTAACATATACAGAAGCTCTTGCAATGATCTTAAGAGCATTAGGTTATACACAAGATTATTCATGGCCATATGGTGTTATATCTAAAGCTACAAGCGTAGGTATAACAAAAGGTGTCGTTTTATCTGCAGGTACAACAATAACACGTGGCGAAATGGCTATGTTAATAAACAATGCATTAGATCTTGACATTAACACATATGTCAATGGTGCAGAAAGCGACACAGGTAAAACATTGTTAAGCAGAGTTGGAAATTCAACAACATATTATGTGTATGCTACACATGATGTTGATAGCAATGTAACAGCAGGTTATGTAAAAGTAGTACCTGTTACTGAAACAAATGGCTTGTATCAAATGACATATAACAATGGCAATTTAGTTTATACATTGATTCCTACAGGTTCTGTAAATTTCAACAATTATCTTGGACAGATAGTTACAGTTAATGAAGATACAAATGGTAATCCATTAGCTGCAACACCTGTTACAACAGATATTAAGACATTTACAGCTACAACAAATAGTGAAGTTACACAAGTAAATGCAACAACATATTCATTCTATGATGCTTCAGTATCTGTTGGTAATATTCCAGTTGTGGTTGATGGTGTATTGACAACAATGGCAGATGTTTACAAGAGCCAAGTTGTTGATAATGGTTCAAAGATTACATTAATCGATCCTACTAATGTATCGGGTTATGGATATGCAATTATTACAGATGCAACAGGTAATGCTTCAAGTTTATTAGTAAATAACAATGTAACATCTTCGGATAGCTATATAGACAATAGATTCGCAATAAATGACAGCAATGGAAATCCATATCCTGTAGTTGGGGCAGTATCAAAAGCTACAGATATTAAAGCTGGAGATGTTGTATATCAAGTAAGTATTCCAGTTGACAATCAGGATGTAGCTGGTGGAACAGCAACAGTATTGTATGTTGTAAGACAGTCTGTGACTGGTACAATATCACAAGTATCAACAGCATCTGATGGAACTGTTACTGTAACAATTAATGGTACTAATTATACAGTTGGTTCAGCGATACCTGGTAGTACAGGAGTATCAGTAAGTGCTGGTTCAACAGGTACTGCAATAGTAGGCAAAAATAATACTATAGTTCAGTGGAGTGGAACATCAACTGCTACAAATTATGCTTATGTTGCAGCTTCACAATCTTTAAATGATCAATTTAATACACAAGTTGCTTTAGTAAAGACTGATGGAACTAGCCAGACATACAATGTTGTATATGCTAATGTATACAAAGGTGCAGATAATAATGTAAGAAATACAACGGGTTCAATAACATATGCTGCTCCAGGTAGTATTGTAACTTACACAGTAAATTCCAATGGGTTAATTGATACAATGAGTCCTGTAAGTGATAATGTAGGAAATGACACCTATGGTTATGTTGATACTACAAATAATGTTATTAGATTTGCAAGTGCAAATAATAGTAATATAAGTAGCGCTTTACCTTACTACGTTACTTCTTCAACAGTATTACTAAATGAAACAGTAGATAGCAATGGCAATGTATCACTTACACCAATTAAGTTTACTGACATTTCAAATGATTCGGTTCATCCAGTTAAATTAGCTGTTTATTCTGGTGTAAGACAACTTACTGTTGTAGTATTTGGTGATACGAACTTAACAGCTAATACATCAACGCAGCCAATAGTTTATGTCACAGGTGTCAATACAGTTAATAATGGTTCATCAACATATACAAGTCTTAGCGTTCTTGAAAATGGAGTAGCAAAAACATATAATGCTACAACTACATTGTCTAATGTAACACCTGGTTCAGTATATCAATTAACTTTAGACGCAAATGGTAATGTTGTATCAAGTGGAGTAACAAATATTCCAGCTAGTGATAGTACAACAAATCATACTGTCGTAGCATTTGATTATACAAACAATGGTATATACTACTATAATAACAGTGGTATATTAACAGAAGACGCTTTGGATAATAATGTCGTTGTAATTGATGCTACAAAGAGTACTCCTGCTCAAGTTGGATTAGGTAGCATATCTCAAGGTACATTATCAACAGATAAATCAACATTGAGTAGCAGTACAGGTAATTCACTTGTTGATGTATATATGAATCCGGCAACGAATAAAGTTGTACTCATTGTTATAAGAGGTACAAAATAACACAAGCCTAACCAAAAGTCCTCCTCCTTTGGAGGACTTTTTTATGCTTAAAAAATTAAAATATTTATACCGAAGCATGGCGATCTTCCTTTAAAGATTATTGCCATGCTTTTTTATTTTCACACACATTTCACACAATTTCTTTAAACATTTGTTATTTTTATATGATAAAATAATAGACGAAGTAAGTATGAAGTAAGTATAGTGTAAAAGCTGGTGATGAGATTGTCCAGAAAGATATATCTGGTAGAAGATGAGAAGAGCCTAAACCTTCTTTTGCAGAAGTACCTTGAGAGAGAAGGCTATAGTGTTACTACGTTTTTTGATGGAAGTACTGCAATGGAGAGGATAAAAGATATGCCTGATCTATGGATACTTGATATAATGCTTCCGGATGTAGATGGCTATGAGCTTATAAAAGCCATAAAGGAGCACAGCAAGTTCACACCTGTCATCTTCATGTCTGCCAGAAATGAGGAGCTTGACAGGGTGGTAGGTTTAGAACTTGGTAGTGACGATTATCTTTCTAAGCCTTTTTTGCCGCGTGAGCTTGTCATTAGGACAAATAAGCTTATGGAGAGGATATACGGGAAAGAGGAAGATAGCAGCGATGACATTATACAAGTAGGCGATTATACATTGAGTGACAAGCAAAGGACTGTTTTTTTAGGCGAAGATGAGATACAGCTTACAAATAAGGAGTATGAGCTTTTTTGCTACCTTGTGAAAAATAAAAATATTGTCGTGTCAAGAGATCAGATATTGAATAATGTCTGGGGAGAGGACTACTTTGGCTCAGACAGGGTTGTTGACGACACCATAAGAAGGCTTAGGAAGAAAGTGGATAGATTGAATATAGAGACCGTATACGGATACGGCTATAAATTGGTGTGTAAATCATGAAGAAGATATTTAGATTTCGTTCGCTGGCAATGCGAATATGGATGACATTTACCGCTGTCATACTTATCATAGTGTGCAGCCTGTCGATGCTTTATATCTTTGCATACAGGAGAGTAGAAGAAAACAACAAGATACAGGATTTAAAAGTTTCCCATGAGATGCTTCTTAAAAATAATAATAATTTCAGTGGCAACTACAACAATTTTTCCAGATTAAGAAATCTAAGAGGCGGAGACAATTTCATTGTTGATTTCGATACAGCCAATAGACCTTTAATCATAGATATAAACCATAGAGAACCTCCACCAGACATTCATACTCCATCCTTTGATTCACTTGGCGTTAAGCTTTGGATGTCCAGCTTTATAAAAGGCGGAAACATGAATGAAAAGCTTTATAGAGAAGTTTATGACAATATGGAGTACTTCTTCATAATAAGCACTGTAAATTACGATTCATCTAACAAAGCTTATCTTGTATCGTACGTGCCCAATATTGTTGACAATACTATTCTTTATCTGGTCATTGCTGTAGGAATAATATTCATCATCATTGGATTTTTTACGTCTATAATCATCGCAGGATACATCTCAAAGCCCCTAAAAAAATTAGAAGAGTACACAATGAGGATAGCTCATAAAGACTGGAAAGAACCTATAAATTTAGACAGAGAAGATGAGATAGGTATGCTGGCAAATTCCATGAATATCATGCAGAAAGAGCTAAAAAGGGCTGACGAAGAGGAAAAAATGTTTTTGCAAAGCATATCACACGATCTAAAGACACCTGTCATGGTGATAATGAGCCATGCAGATGCCATAATAGACGGTGTGTACATCGATTCATTGGAAAAGACTGCCGGCATAATAAAGGACGAAGCCATAAGGCTTCAAAAGAAAATAAACCAGATGCTTTATTTGAACACCCTTGATTATGTACTGGAGAACGACACCAAAACTGACTATATAAATTTAAAAGATCTTGTGAGCAACATAATAAGCAGGTTTGAAATCATAAAAAGCAGTATTGAATGGGACTTAAGCTTAGATGAGGTGATAATAAAGGGCGACAGGGACAAGATAGAAGTCAGCATAGAAAACATCCTTGACAATGCCCTAAGGTATGCCAATGAAGTGATAAAAGTGACACTAAAAAAAGATGGCCAGTATGCATATCTTGACATATATAATAACGGACCAAAGATAGATGAAAAGCACATGAAACATATATTTGATAGGATGTACAAGGATAAGACGGGAAATTTCGGTTTAGGACTTGCCATATCGAAAAAAATCATAGACTTTTATAAAGGTGAGATAAAAGCTATAAATAGAGACAAAGGCGTAAGCTTCATAATAAAATATCCTTTAAACTATAGTCATGATTAAGAATAGTTTTAAATTTACAATTAGTGGTATAATTATTATAAAGTATATTCGGATAGTTTTGTTATTAAAAGAGGTGAAATAATATGGCAGTTGCAGATAAAGATGAACATATAAAATACACATATAAAGATTATTTGAGCTGGACTAATGATGAGAGATGGGAGCTTATAGAAGGAGTTCCGTATAATATGAGTCCATCACCGACGCGGAAGCATCAGAAAGTTGTAGGAGAATTATTTGCCTCTATCCATAATTATCTAAAAGGAAAGGCTTGTGAAGTTTACAGCGCTCCATTTGATGTAAGATTGTTTGCTGAAAATGTTAGCGATGATGATGTGACAAATGTAGTTCAGCCTGACATAGTGATAGTGTGTGATCCAAGTAAGCTGGATGATAAAGGCTGTAAAGGAAGTCCAGATATGATTATAGAGGTAGTTTCTCCTTCAACATTAAAGAGAGACTTAAAGGAAAAATTCTATTTGTACGAGAAAGCAGGGGTAAAAGAGTATTGGATCGTATTTCCTGATGAAAAAACTGTATTGTCTTACTATTTAGGTGAAGATGGCAAATACAAAAGACCTGAAGTGTATTCAGAAGAAGACAATATAAAGTTTAGGATTTTTGAATCATTTGAAATTGAATTGAAGGATATCTTTCAAAATTAAATGGCAAGGTGTGATTTTTGTGGAGAATATATATAATGATAAAAAATGAAACAAATGTTTGCTGATATTGAGAAAAGAATGAGAGATTTATTTTATCAGAAACTCAATGAAATTATTTTGTACGGTTCTTATGCTCGTGGAGATTTTACGTACGATTCTGATGTAGATATTATGGTGTTAGTTGATGAAAAAGAAGATGATCTTAAAAAGCATGATGATAAAATAACGGATATTATGGTTGATTTATCATTAAAGTACAATATTGTCGTTTCCATATATGTTCAAAGTGTTCAGAATTATAATAAGTATGTGAAGATGCTTCCATTTTACAAAAATGTTCAGAAAGAAGGCATAAGAGCTTATGGATGACTTCATAATGCTGTCGATTTTATTGAAGCCATGTACGAATACGTCAAGAAAAAAGTTAATTGATGCTTGTTGAAATTATGATTTATATTTCATTGAAAAAAGGCAATCAGCGTATGCTGGTTGCTTTTTTTTCACACAGAAATCACACATTTTTTTAATTTTTTTGCAACATTTAAGTCTTATAATTTCTATAGGCAGATTAAAAGAAAAGGAGATAAGGCGATGGGTAAAAAGGTGCTAAAGTACAGCTTGGCATTTGTCTTGGCTTTGTCTGTAATTCTAAGCGTATACTCTCTTTACCATTACAGTGGAAGCACAGAAGGGTTTAGAGGGAATTTTCAGCACAGTTTCACACAGGGCAGCACAAATAGAAGTTGGGGAAGTGGAAGCACAAATCAAGGCGTCTGGCAAAGAGGCAACTTTTCTCAAGGGAATGGACAAAATGGCCAATCACAATGGCAAATGCCCCGCAGCAGAGCAGATTTTAGAGGATTTAGGGGGACATCATCAAAGCACGGCGTGTATATAATGGCATACGCGACGGTAGTGTTTTTACTGTTTGTTTTAAGCTATTATGCTTTGAAGAATAAAAAGTTTAAGCTTGACTTCCAAAGTGATGCATTTATCATAGCTTTACTATTTTTGATAGGATTTTTCATGCGTCTTTACATAGCTGCAACTATTGAAGGTTTTTCAGGAGATATAGGGCTTTTTAGAAGCTGGGCACAGTCTGCATCGCAGGACATCTTAAACTTCTATAAAAATACTCCAAGCTGTGATTATCCACCGCTTTACATCTACGTGCTTTATTTCATAGGCAAGATAGCATCAATCGGAAATCTATTACATTACTACAATGTGATTTTAAAGCTTCCATCGATTTTAGCTGATATTGTATCATCTTACATCATATACAAAATAGCAAATAAGCATTTTGCAAAAAGCATAAGTACATTCATATCGACTTTGTACATCTTCAATCCGGCCGTATTCATAAATTCATCTGCTTGGGGACAGGTAGACTCATTTTTCACGATGCTTGTAATAATAGCGGTGTACTTTTTGTCAGAGAAAAAGCTGGGACTTTCGTCAGTGTTTTTCACCGCGGCAGTGCTTATGAAGCCACAGGGAATCATATTTGCGCCAGTCCTGTTTTTTGAGATTGTAAATGAAAGAAGTCTGAAAAAATTCTTAAAGGCTTTTGTGGCGTCATTGGTTACGGCAGTTATAGTATTAGTGCCGTTTGCCATAGGCCAAGATCCTTTGTGGATATTTAAGCTGTATGAAAAGACCATTTCAGAGTATCCATACGCATCTGTAAATGGCTTTAATTTCTATGGATTGCTGGGAGCAAACTATGTCAATTCTGGTACAAAATTGTTTGTATTTAGCTACAGCACATGGGGATTTTTATTCATAGTTCTAACGACTGCATTTTCATGGTTTATATACATTAAAGGGAAAAACAGCAAATTGTCATTTTTAGCAGCTTTAATTCAGATTGCAGGTGTATTTACATTTTCTACAGGGATGCATGAGAGGTACCTTTTCCCTGCTGTAACATTGGCGATAATAGCATTTTTGTATGTAAAAGACATGAGGCTATTTGGGCTTTTTGCTGGTTTCAGCATAACAAGCTTTTTAAATATGTACTATGTTTTGTTTGGAAGTTTAAGGAATTCTTTTGGTTTTATACCTATGATGGTTTCATTGGCAAATGTTGTGATGGCGATTTACCTTGTAAAAGTATCTTACGATGTGGCTGTATTAAATAGGGTATGTACTTTTGATTTAGATTTAGAATCACACGAAATTCACACAACTATTTGAAACTTATAAGACATTCTGAGGTTATATTGAGATATATGGAATAAGCTTGTATGAACGATAGAATTCAAGCAAGTACTTAATTTGTAATAATTTTATGAGCGAATATATTGCGTAGTGTTCGTTAATGTATCCGATGAACGTAGCGAAGTTTTGCGTATGAGCGTTAGCGAAAGCCGTCACAACGCATAGACGGCGTTAGCAAAACGAGGGAAGTGAATCGAAGATACATAGAACACGAAGCTTATATGAGCGACAAAATTATTACAATAATCTTACAGCAAAAAATAGATTGGAGGATGACTATGAAAAGATGGAAGTTTAACAAAGACAATATCGGATTATATTTAATCTTACTATTATCAGCAATATTGAATTTTACTAATTTAAGTATTGAAGGATATGCAAACCAGTATTATGCAGCAGGCGTAAAAAGCATGAGCATGAGCTTTAAGAATTTCTTCTTTGTATCTTACGATCCGGCTGGATTTGTCACGATAGACAAGCCGCCGCTGGGTTTTTGGATACAGACTATTTTTGCTAAAATATTTGGATTTAGCGGCATAAGCATATTGCTGCCGCAGGCCATAGCAGGTGTCATATCAGTAGCCTTAATATACGTCCTCGTTAAAAGGTATTTTGGCAAGACAGCGGGGCTTATATCAGCATTGGTTTTGGCGGTTACACCTGTATTTGTGGCAGATAGCAGAAACAATACAATAGACAATATGCTCCTTATGACCCTTTTGTTTGCAGTTTTAGCTTTTATGAAAGCCTTAGACACAGGCAAACTTAAGTATTTGCTGTTAAGCTTATTTTTAGTAGGCGTTGGCTTTAATGTAAAGATGCTGGAGGCATACATGATAATTCCAGCAGTGTATATAACGTACATCTTAGCATCAAAGATAAGTTTTAAGAAAAGGATCGTCTATTTGTCATTAGCTACTGTTGTGTTACTTATTGTATCCCTTTCGTGGGCAATCATTGTTGACATGACTCCTCAAAGCATGAGACCTTATGTAGGTAGCAGCACAGACAATTCAGAATTAGAGCTTATTATAGGTCACAATGGGCTTGAGAGGCTTGGGCTTGGCAGAAACACAGGTTTTGGCGGTGGATTTGGCGGCGGTCGCATAGGAAATTTCAATGGTGGAGAATTTAGGAGAAACTTTGGCAATTTCAATGCTCAGGTTAACCAAGGCAATTTTCCAAGGTTTAATGGGCAAAATGGTGCAAATCCAAATTTCGCAGGCGGCAATTTTGGAAGGCCAAATGGCAATAGAGGCGGAATGGGCGGTATGTTCGGCGGAGATGAAAAAGCCAGCATATTGAGGCTTTTTTCAAACAACAGCTTGTCTGATCAGATAATATGGCTTTTCCCTATGGCGATCTTTGGATTTTTAGCAGAACTTTTAAGAAAAAGGCTTAAAAGGCCATTTGATGATGGTAGGAAGCTTTCTCTGATATTGTGGATTTCATGGCTTGTGCCTGTGTTTATATACTTTAGCTTTACAACAGGCATGTTCCATCCGTACTATTTGACGATGATGGCACCTCCTATAGCGGCACTTACAGGCATAGGCATCGTTTCAATGTGGGAGATGTATAAAGAAGGTGGTACAAAGTCGTGGCTTTTGCCTTTATCATTTGTGGCTGACGGCTTAGTCGAACTTCTCATTTTGTACTACCACTACAATACATCTAACATTACAAAGTACATCGTGTTGTCTGTTGCAGTGCTTTCTATCGGATCGGCAGTAGTTTTGTCATTGATGACTTTTGCTAAGAATGGCGGATTTAAAGTTAAAAAGGCGATGCTTACAGTAGGTGTAATAGGGCTTTTGATAGCGCCTACTATCTGGTCAGCTACGACGCTATTTTATCCTATGAACGGTACCATGCCATCAGCAGGATTAGAGCTTGCGACAGGTAGAAATAGATTTGTTTTCGGAGGCGGAGATATAAATAGCAGTGCAGATTCTAAGCTTATAAGCTTCCTTGAGAAAAACAAAGGCAGCGCAAAGTATCTTTTAGTCGTATCATCATCACAAAGCGCTGATAGCATAATCATAAAGACAGGTGAACCTGTGATGGCATTAGGCGGCTTTTCAGGATCTGACAATATTTTAACCCTAAGTCAGTTTAAAGAGCTTGTGAAAAAAGGCGAAGTAAGGTATGTGATGACAGGTGGCATGGACAGAGGCTCTAACAGTGAGATAATGAACTGGGTAAGAGAAAATGGAAAATTGGTGCCGACAAGCCAGTGGAGCAGCACAAATTCTACTCAAAGTGGCAATGGTTTTGGAGGATTTGGAGGCAGAGACTTTGGAGAACTTTATGATCTTAAAGGTGTCAATGTCAACTGACATTGACACTTGAACATAAATATTTTGAAAGAAGGGATAGATATGTCTCATATAAAGTATTCTGTTGTCATACCTGTGTACAACGAAGAACTTCTTATTGAAGAATCGTACAGGCGACTTAAAAAAGTCATGGACTCAACTGATGAGACTTACGAGCTTATATTTGTAGATGACGGAAGCCATGACAAGTCAGCAGAGATTCTAAGTGGGATAAGCATGAATGATAGAAATGTGAAGCTTATAAGCTTTTCGAGAAATTTTGGGCATCAGACAGCTATAACCGCTGGCATGGATAATGCGAAAGGTGATGCTGTTGTTGTCATCGATGCAGATCTGCAGGATCCACCTGAAGTGATATTGAAGATGATTGAGAAGTGGAAAGAAGGATACGACGTTGTGTATGGCAAAAGGGCGGAAAGAAAAGGGGAGTCATTCTTTAAGCTCTTTACAGCAAGAGTATTCTACAGATTGCTAAAAAGTCTTACAAATGTAGACATACCAGTCGATACAGGGGATTTCAGGCTTATTGACAGAAAAGTTTGCGATGTGATGAATTCGCTTAATTCTATAAAAGAAAAAAACAGGTATATAAGAGGGCTTGTAAGCTGGGTAGGTTTTAAGCAAACAGGTGTAGAATACGTAAGAGATCCAAGGCTTGCAGGTGAAACGAAATACACACTTAAAAAGATGCTTAAGCTTGCCATGGATGGTATTACGTCGTTTTCGTATGCACCGCTTAAATTGCCTTTGAATTTGGGCGTTTTTCTGTTAGTTACAGGATTTGCGTATTTGATTGTAGAGCTTGTCTTAAAAGCCGCAGGCGTTGATGTATCGATAGAAAATACAGTCATAGCTATAAATATGATCTTATTTGGTCTAAACTTTTCAGTCTTAGGAGCATTTGGTGAGTACATCGGAAGGATATACGATGAAGTAAGGGACAGACCATTGTACATCATAGCGAGAAAGGTGGGGTTTGATGATGGAAAGACAGGAGAAAGGATGGAATAACAAGGCAGGGATTATACAGTTTATAAAGTTTAATCTTGTAGGCATAGTAAATACTTTGGTGGATTTTTCGGTTTTCACTGTTCTTACGTTTTTTGGAATGTACTACATGGCGGCGCAGGTGATATCTTATAGCTGTGGTGTTGTAAACAGCTTTGTCATAAATAAATACTGGACATTTGGCGACAAATCAACTCCACATGGTTATGAAATATTCAAGTTTATTGCTGTAAATGGTGTGTCATTAGCGGTATCTCTCTCCATACTGTATCCACTAAAACCTGTTTTAGGCGTACTTTCCGCTAAGATTATTGCCACATTGTTTTCAATGATGATAAATTTTATAGGCAGCAAGCTTTGGGTGTTTAAGAAGGCTTAACGCAAATTTTGATGTAAAAATAAGGCAAAATTTAGTTATGTGATAAATTTATGATATAATGAAATGTGTATTAATGTGATGGGAGTTGAATAAATTGCCAAATGTCATTGTCATCATTCCGGCTTACAACGAGGAAAAGACAATCGATAGCGTCATTAATAACATAAAGTTAACAAATAAAGATGTAGATATACTCGTTGTCAATGACGGTTCCAGCGATAAGACGTCTTTTATCGCTAAAAACAATGGTGTCACAGTCATAGATCTTCCTTTTAACCTTGGGATCGGTGGATGTATGCAGACAGGGTATAAGTACGCTTACAAGTATGGATATGATATAGCAATACAGATTGATGCAGATGGGCAGCACGATGCAAGATTCATAGATAAACTTATAAAGCCTATATTAGAAGATAAGGCTGATCTTGTTATAGGGTCCAGGTATGTTTCGAAGACCAATTACAAGGGATCATATCTAAGGAGAACAGGTTCATACTTCTTTACGTTTTTATTAAAAGCTTTAACGGGAAAAGCCATATATGATACCACATCGGGCTTTAGGGCAGCTAACAGGAAAGTCATCAAATACTTTAGCGAAAGCTATCCTCAAGATTATCCGGAAGTTGAAGTTGTAGCAAAGCTTAGCAAAAGCGGATTTAAAATCATGGAGATACCTGTTGAGATGTATGAGAGATTAGGCGGACGTTCTTCTATCAATTTTAGGCGCTCAATTTATTACATGGTAAAGGTGACGCTGGCTATACTTATAAACTGCATCAAAACCAAAGAACAACAAAAAGCATAGGAGGTTTCTTTTTGTGTTTTTTAATGTCTACAGTTTTTCTTTAATTTTTAGCATACTGTTCTTAATTATAATCATAGTTGAGATAAAAAAAGGCAATCTGTTAGAGAAGTACAGCTTATTTTGGATATTTTTCTCCGTAGTGATGATTGTCATATCTGCAAATTTGAGATTTTTAAATCTTTTAAGCCGAGCGCTTCACATATACTACGCTCCATCTGTCCTATTCTTGTTAGGACTTTTGTTTATCATCTCATACTGTTTTCACCTTACATTGATAATATCTAAACAAACAGAAAGCATTGTGAAACTGACGCAGGAAGTGGCCATATTAAAGAATATGGTAGAAAAAAGCAGCAGAGATATAGAAGGAGGCAAAGACAATTGATATACGTACTTGTTGCAGTAAATGTCCTGCTTTTGGTGACGGGACAAGTGCTGTGGAAAGTAGGCATTGGAAGTGCCAGCAGTTTTAAAGGCGTACTGATGTCACTCATGTCGCCGTACGTCATAAGTGGGATAATAGTATACGCATTAGCTACTGTCTTGTGGCTATACATTCTTGCAAAAGGAAAATTCAGCATCGTCTATCCTTTGCAGAGCACTGCTTATGCTTTAGGAGTATTTGTGGCGTGGCTCATATTTAAAGAGACCATACCAATGACAAGATGGATTGGCGTAGTTCTCATCTTCGCAGGTGCATCGTTGATTGCATTAAGATAGGAGGTAATCATGGCTATTAAACAAAAGCTTAGTTCAAAGAAGTTTTTTGTCGCTGTTTCATTGATTGCTGTTTTGGCTATTGCCTTGTATTTGAGATTCCTCTTTGCCTACAAAGTAATTCAGCCGCCCCTTTCAGGTGATGCCAAGAATTACGACATAATGGTGAAACAGTTTTTGACAAAAGGCTTCTTAGGTTATATGTCAAATTCTCCAAATGCTTATGTGACACCGGGGTTTCCTTTATTCCTCGCTTTAATCTACAAGATTTTTGGCTTTTCTAATGGTAGTCCGCTTCAAGCTGTGAGGATCGTGCAAAGTGTATTAAGCGTATTGACGGTTTTACTTATTTTTTTCATAGGTAGAGAAATCAAAAATAACAAAGTAGGGCTTATGGCTGCCTCAATATCAGCCATTTATCCTACATTCGTGTGGGCATCTACGCTAATCCTTACAGAGACAGTGTACACTTTTGTTTTCATGGTGTATTTGTATTTGCAGGTTATTGCGCTTAAAAGACATAAGGCGTATATAAATGTTTTAACAGGTATCTTATTTGGACTGGCAATCTTAATAAGACCTGCTGCAGCACCGCTTATAGTGATACCTTACATTTTAATGTACATCCAAAATAGGGATCTAAATTACACCGCAAGAAACTTTTTGCAGGTTTTAATCGGGTTCATAGTTATCATGATACCTTGGTGGATTAGGAACATTGTCACACTTCACAAGCTTATTTTATTTGCAACTCAAACTTGGAATCCAATGTTAGGAGGCGCCTTCCCTTTCTTCAATGGAATAGAGCATGTTCCACAGAACATTCGCTCCACCACGGATGTCATCAAGTTCATCATAGAAGGCTTTGAGAAAAGCCCCATCTATTATTTTAAATGGTATACCATAGGCAAGTTCAATATAATCTTCGGAAGCATGTGGTACGATCTTGACCCAAAATATCAATACTTGCGAAATATATATCTTCTTCACAGCTTTGTGATGGCTATAGGTTGGCTTGGAGCATTTTATTCTCTTAGAAAATATGAAATACGCTTTATCGGTTTATATGCTATTCTTTTGACGCTTATTCAGCTTATGTTTATACCGACTAATAGATATGCGTTTTCAATCATGCCGCTTCTCATAATTCTCGCATCTTATGTGATTGATAAGCTGCTATTTGAAAAAGGCATGTGATTATTGTCGAGTCCTCTTTCTTGACACTTCCAATAGCTTTTTCTCCAGCTCATCTACGTCGTACTTTCTTTGTGGGTATGAATTAAAGTAGTTTCTTGGTGCCGTATTTGATGATGCGGCATCTTTTAGTATTGACTTATCTTTTAAGTAGTTTTGTATGACTTTTTCTAAAAATTTTGCTGGATATTTTATGTCCTTACCCTTCATGCGAGATATGCACAAATTCATCTCGTCATCTGTAAGATGGTACCTATTTTTAAGCATACTTTTGTCTATGTACTTAGGTGTGTTTTCACTTTTTTGATGCATCATATCATTGATATGATTGATAGATATACTATCAGAATTAATATCTATCATATCATTCATATCTGATATGATCATATTGTCTTCATTTTTTGAAGATGGAATGTTTTCAATGTTTTTAACATCATCTACCATTTCGCTATCTGAAATACGGTTTTCACTTTCTTTATCTGCGTATTCATTTTTGTCGATGTATGGTATATGAGCAGAATCACTTGTTGTCATATTTTGCCAATTATAAAATTCGGTTATTCTACCGTTTTCGTCATATTTGTACGTGATGCCTTCGATGGATGTATTTTGTCTTAATGTGTAGTATTTTTTCTGCCGCAATTTGTCCTCGTTGTCGACGTAGCACACCAAAAATCCGTCTTTTATGGCATTTTTCAAGCTTTTACTTATGATGCCTGTAGATAGACCTGTGCCACTGTCTATCCTTTTGCCATTTTCAAATTTTCCCTTCTGAATTTCATTTATAGTAAGCTTTACTGGTTCAATACGTCCATTCTTTATTGTATGCTTTGCTATGTACATTATGATTTTTAACTGTGAACCGGATATTGAAGATAGACTTTCAAAAAAATTCTTTGGTACTATCCTGTATTCTCTCTCAAAACTATTTATCATTTTTTATTCCCCCATTTTCATTTTTAAATAGATGCTGTTTGAAAATATTATTATAAGCGAACAATTAATGAAGCTTTACATTTATAATATAGTAAAAAAGTGAAAATCTTATATATAAGCGATTGACAAAAAAACATTTTCAATGTATAATCATAATTGAGCATAATCAATCAATAATTATCATCTATTTTGAATGGATGTGATTGGATGTTTGGGGAAGAGCGCAGGATGAAGATAGCTGAGATACTAAGCAAGGATAAAAGCATTACGGTGTCTGAGCTTAGCGAGATTTTAGGCGTATCGGAGTCCACCATAAGAAGAGATCTAAAGATGTTGGAGATAGATGGGTTTATACAGAGGACACATGGCGGTGCTATATTGAATACGCATACACACTATGAGCCATCGTTTGTTGAGAAAGAGGACTATGAGCTTCCGTCAAAGATGCAGATTGGCAAGATAGCGGCTTCACTCATAGAAGAAGGTGATTCTGTAATCCTTGATGCTGGCACTACTACGCTTATGATTGCAAAATCGCTTCAAGATATACATCTTACAGTTGTCACAAATTCTCCTATCATCGCCATAGAGCTCTCAAACCGCAATAATATTGAGCTTATAGTTACAGGCGGTATAGAGAGGTTAAACACAAAGGCACTTGTAGGTCCTATAGCTGAGATGGTGATAAGGAATTTTAAAGTCGATAAGGCTTTCATCGGTGCAAATGCCATATCGTATGAAAACGGGCTTATGACACCAGACATCATAGAGGCGAATACGAAAAAAGCAATGATAGATGTCTCTAATGAAGTTTATGCAGTTGTAGACCACACCAAGTTTGGGAAGAAGTCTTTCGTAAAATTTGCGGACATAAGCGATATAACTGCCATTATAACCGATGACGAGCTGGACTACGAGATAGTGAAAAAGTATGAGCAGGCCAATGTGGATGTACTAAACTTTGGAAAGGATGTATTAGATGGTTACGACGGTGACGGTAAATCCGGCGATAGACAGGACGCTAATAGTAAATGATTTTAGATTAGGAGCAGTAAACAGGGTGTCAAGAACCATAATCGATGCAGGCGGTAAAGGCGTAAATGTTGCAAAAAACTTGAAAAATTTAGGCTGCGACGTTAAATGTTTAGGCTTCATGGGACCAAACGGCAAGTACATCGAAAATGTCCTAAGTGAATTAGGGATAAAGTTTAACTTTGTACAAATAAAAAATGATATAAGGACAAATATAAAGATAGTTGATGAGATTAGACACACTTATACAGATATAAACGAAGCTGGACCAGATGTTTCTCGAGATGAAATAGAAAAGCTGATTTTGAGCATAAATGAGCATGCTGATTTATCGGATGTGATTGTTTTGTCAGGGAGTCTACTACCTAACATGGATAAAGATTTTTACAGACAGATAATTGAGAAAGTTAGCGAAAAAGGCGTAAAAGTCATATTGGATGCTGATGGAGATGCTTTAAAGCTTGGCGTAGAAGGAAAGCCTTATATGATAAAGCCAAATATTCACGAGCTTAGAAGGATGACAGGGAAAAATCTTGAAAGTGTTGATGAGATTATTGAAGAAGGCATGAGGATAATTGAAAGTGGGATTTCAATTGTGGCAGTATCGATGGGTGGCAGCGGAAGCACCGTTGTGACGAAAGAGAAGGCTTACAAAGTAAACCCAATAAAAGTTCAGGTGAAAGGGACAGTAGGAGCTGGAGATGCCTATGTGGCAGGTTTTGCCTATGGCTTAAGCAAAGACCTTCCCATAGAAGAAGCTATAAAGATGGCATCATCTGCATCTACATCAGTTATCATGAGGGAAGGCACTAAGGCGTGTTCTTTAAAAGATGTGGAAGAACTTAAAGAAAAAGTTGAGATTGAAGTAATAGAAAGGTGATAACGATGATTGAAGAGATACTTGATAAAGACATGATGATATTTGATTTAAAATCAAAAGACAAATTATCTGTATTAAAAGAGCTTATAAAGCCATTGGCAGCAAAAGGAGCCATTGACGATGAAGGCAAGTTTTTGGAAGTGGTGCTAAAAAGAGAAGAGGAGTTTTCCACAGGCATTGGAATGGGTGTTGCAATACCACATGGAAAAAGCAGTTTAGTGAAAAAGGCGTCATTGGTTTTTGGAAAGTCGAAATATGGCATAGACTATAACTCCATGGATGGAAAACCAGCTTATCTGTTTTTCTTGATAGCGGCTCCTGAGGATTCTGACAATTTACATCTTAAGATTTTAGCTAAACTTTCAAGGTCATTAATGCATGAGGAGGTGAGAGATGAACTAAATAGGGTTGAGACTTACGAGGATGTCATAAATGCTTTCAAAAAATATGAGTGATTTCGGAAACTAATTTCCAGCGTCATACTATGGCATAAATTAGAAATTAGATACAGAAAATAACAAAGCCTTTGCGATAAAATACTG
>NZ_JBPODR010000016.1:0-54626 GCF_051201035.1 Thermoanaerobacterium thermosulfurigenes | reverse complement strand
ATTTTTTCTCCAAGATGGTATATCTTAGAGAAGTAAATAAGCATTTGTTTTAAATAACTTTTGTTCATTTTATCAGCATCCTTTCTATTTAGGTTTTCGCAAAACATATTATAGAAAGGATGCTTTTATTTTGCAAATTTTTTTCTTTCAATTTCCAGTAAAAAACGGAAAATCACATATTTCTAGCTGCTCTTAGTTAAATTATATAAATCAACGTGTTTATCACTCTATAAATTTTTAAATGCGAAATCTCTGAATGGGTATAGTTTTACAAGACACATTTATTTTTGCTGGCACAATATACGACAATATTAAATATGGAAAGCCTGACGCCACATATGAAGAAGTTATAGCAGCAGCTAAAGCAGTACATGCTGATGAATTTATAACTCAATTGAAAGATGGTTATTATACACAAGTTAATGAAAGAGGTTCAAGGTTGTCTGTAGGTCAAAGGCAGCTTATATCTTTCGCTCGCACATTGCTTAAAAATCCTGCAATAATAATACTGGATGAAGCTACGTCTAGTATAGATACACATACAGAGATACTAGTTCAAATGGCATTGGAAGAGTTACTTAAAGGAAGAACTTCATTTGTAATAGCTCACAGACTTTCAACAATAAGAAATGCCGATAGAATCTTTGTAGTAGAAGATGGGAATATTGTTGAAGAAGGAACACATGAAGAACTAATGGCAAAGCATGGTAAATATTATGATCTTCAAGTTTCACAAATTAAATTTGCGGTATAGCGATTAGGACTTATTAATTAAGAAGATGCAGTTCAATGCTGCATCTTCTTTGTCATATCTTCTTTGACAATTGGTTGTACATTTCATCTGCCAATCCAAGCCCTGAGTTTTTCGCTATTTCCTGTGAATAATTGTCATACATCATTGTAGTAAATACATCTGTAGCAAAGTCATCACCAGTTAGCGGATCCTTTGGTATAGTATTTCTCATCTCAGTAAGCATTTGATTTACAAATACGGCTTCCAAGTCGATACACGCTTCTTTCAACTTTTGCTTGTCCTTATTGTTTAAAGCATCTTGTATCGCCTTTTGAAAATCGCCGGTATTAGTGTTGACATTAAGCTGATTCACCTGATTTACTTCATTTATACTGCTTACAGGATCTATGTTCATTTAAAACTTCCTCCAATTGTAAATATTATCTCCTTAAATTGTTGGCAATGCTAAGCATGTCATCTGCTGCTTGAATAGCCTTTGAATTTAGTTCATAAGCCCTTTGAGCTGCTATCATGTTTACCATCTCATTTACCACTTGCACATTTGAAGTTTCTAAAAAGCCTTGACGGACGTTCCCCATTCTACCCTGAAAATCATCTCTTGTGCCAGGATCTCCAGATGCTGCTGTTGCTTCATAAAGGTTGTCGCCTTTGTCCAAAAGTCCATCTGGATTTTGAAAATTGTAGATACCTAAAGTCGCTACATCCTGCTGTGTCCCATCAGAGTTTTTCACAGATATGACTCCCAGAGGTGATATGGATATATCCTTTTGGGTACTATCAAATGTTATAGGATTTCCTCCGTCGTCTAAAACAGGATAGCCATCAGCAGTAGTAAGTGTAGCAGTGTTTTGATCTACGCTTAACTTAAAGCTTCCATCTCTCGTGTAGTACGTATTTCCATCAGGGCCTAACACTGCGAAAAATCCTTCTCCGTCTAACGCCACATCTAAAGGATTATCTGTCTCTTGCAGGCTTCCTTCGCTAAAGTCTTTGACAATGGCAGATGGCCTTACACCAACTCCCACCTGCATGTTTACAGGTTTCCCCTGTCCTCCATTTACGTCTTCAGTCTGAAGCGTCTGATATATAAGATCCTGAAATTCCGCCCTATCCCTCTTAAATGCAGTCGTATTTACATTTGCAAGATTATTTGAAATCACATCAACATTAAGCTGCTGGGCATTCATGCCTGATGCAGCAGACCACAATGCTCTTATCACTTATACCACCTCTTTTTATACTTTTCCAACTTCGTTTACACTTTTATCAAGTGTTTCATCGAATGCAGACACTGACTTTTGGTTTGCCTCATAAGTCCTCATTGCGCTTATCATAGTCACCATCTCATCTACTGGATTTACGTTTGAACCCTCTAAATAACCCTGCTTTACTTTTGAAGTCGCAGGTATAGCTTGTCCACCAGTTGTGAAAAACAGATTGTTGCCTTCTTTTCTGAGTGTATTGTAATTTGCAAAATCCACTATGTTTAACTTATCAACAACTTGCCCATTTACGCTTATGTTTCCAGACTCATCAACGGATATATCTCCGTTATTAAGCTGTATAGGGCCATTTTGGCCTAAAACGTAGTAACCATCTTTTGTCACAAGATACCCATTGTTGTTTAAAGTAAACGAACCATCTCTCGTGTACCTTACGCCACTTGGCGTGCTTACAGTAAAAAATCCTGAACCGTCTATAGCAAAATCCAGCTTCCCATCGGTCTTTTCAATGTCACCTTCAGAGAAATTGGTGTTAAACGTCTCAACTAAAACACCGTAATCCATAGTCCCAATATTGCCATTGTAGGGCATATTGTCACCGCCGCTTCTTGTAACCATATAATCAGGAAAAGCCATCGTCGTCACAGTGTCCTTTTTGTAGCCTGCGGTATTTACATTGGCGATGTTATTTGAAAGCACATCTACTATCTTCTGCTGTGCTATCATTCCTGATGATGCTGTGTACAAACCTCTTAGCATACAAACACCTTCTCACTTGATTTTAAACGCATCAATGACAGTTTCGTGGTCTTCCATAAATGGCAAAGACTCTAATGCCTTTCCCGTACCTAAAGCCACACATGATATTGGATCATTCGCCAGTACGACTGGCACATCCATCTTTTCCTCCAGCAATTTGTCAAGTCCATGCAGCAGCGAACCCCCACCAGTAAGCACTATACCTCTATCGCATATGTCTGCTGCTAATTCTGGCGGAGTTTTTTCTAATACGCTGTGGACCAGATCGACGATATCAGCTAACGGCTCTTCCAGTGCTTCCGCAACCTCATCTGAGCTTATATCGAAACTTTTCGGAAGCCCAGATATAAGGCTTCTTCCCTTTACAGTCATATACTCTTCCTTGTCTTTTTTAAGAGCAGAACCTATATTTATCTTTATTTCCTCAGCAGTCCTATCACCTATGATGATATTGTACTTTTTCCTTATGTACTTTATTATAGCGCTGTCAAAATTATTTCCTGCAACTTTGATACTTTTAGACACCACTGCGTTACCTAAAGAAATGACAGCAACATCAGTGGTGCCTCCCCCAATATCTACTACCATATTGCCACACGGCTTCTCTATGTCAAGACCTGCCCCTATAGCTGCAGCTATAGGTTCCTCAATCAAAAAAGCTCTTCTGGCACCTGCATGTACTGCAGCATCTATGACAGCCCTCTTTTGAACCTGTGTCACCTCACTGGGTATGCAGATCATTATTCTGGGCCTCATTATAATTCCCCCGCCGCAGGCCTTTTGAATAAAATATCTTAGCATTTTTTCGGTTATATCATAATCTGAAATCACTCCAGCACTCATTGGCCTGACAGCTATAATATCCCCCGGCGTCCTGCCTACCATTCTTTTTGCCTCATCGCCTATTGCAAGTACTTTGCCTGTATTTCTATCGATGGCCACAACAGATGGCTCGTTTAAGACGATCCCCTCATCCTTCATATAGACAAGTACAGATGCCGTGCCGAGGTCAATTCCAATATCTTTTGATAAAGCAAACATCTAAACACACCTTTCTTCTGTTTTTCGACATTGTATTGGCATCCATATTCTTTATCGACACTTAAAAATAAATATTTAATAAATAAATTCGACAAATATTTCATAATTCCTCTTTTTAATATTAAATTTTTATTTTCCTGACTTGTACTTTATTTTAGTGGCATTGCCACCTCTTATATGTCTTTCAGCCTTATTTTTCTCCAATACTTCTTTGACTTCTTGGTAGAGCTTAGGGTTTATATTCTCAAGTCTTTCTGTTACATCTTTATGAACTGTGCTTTTGCTAACACCAAAAACTTTTGCAGCTTCTCTTACAGTCGATTTGTTCTTTATTATATATTTCCCTATCTCCAATGTCCTCTCTTCGATATAATCTTTCAATACAAAAACCCCCTTAAGTATAGACCTTTCAATATATTTATATGCGGGGATTGTATCAATAGAATAAAATGACAAGCTTCAACGCAAAAAAATAACAGGGTTTTCCCCTGTTATCCTGATAATAAACACACTGTTTATTTGCTGAAGTATTGCATGGGGTCTATATAATTTCCATCTTTTAGTAACTCGAAGTGGACATGTGGATCTTCCGCAATTTCAAACTTAGCAGTATTTCCAACTTTTCCTATGACACTTCCTTGTTGTACTGCCTGTCCCACTTTCACACTGACGTCATCCTCAAGATTGCTATAGCGAGTTATATACGAACCATTTTTTATCTCTACAGTGTTTCCAAGCCTACTATCGTTGTACACTTTTGTCACAATACCGTTCATTGCTGCCACCACATCAGTGCCTAAATCCGCTTTTAAATCAACTCCTTTGTGGGTTGTCCATTCATCGAGAGTCTTTGAATATGTAAGCTTCGTCACAGCAAATTCCATTATCACATCTCCATTGACTGGTTTTATCAGCGATAACGTAGCATTGCTTTGACTCTTCGTATCCGCACTTGCTGTAGTGATGTTTGACATGGTATTTACAGCGTTATTTGATTGCGGCTTGTTCTCCACTGTCTTCGATGCTGTATTTGATACATTAGTTTTCGAGGACGATGATACATTGGTGGAATTTGTGTTTTCAACTTTCACTTTGTTTTCTTCTTTTGTCGTGCTATTATTCTTAGTAGTAGGGTACTCCGAAACAGTATTCTTTGTGCTGGAGTCTGTCTTCACAGTATTTTGCGTTGTACTAAGCTCTGCCATCTTCTTTAAGTTATTGTCTGTAACATAGACAGCAGTAACAGCTACGACAACTATGCACAAAAACAAAATTAAGTAGAATCCTTTTCTGTCAAAAAACCTTGCTAAATCGTCTCTATTTATCTTCACAAAAATTCACCTCCTTTTGGTATTTTAACCAATATAATTTAATTTATACCAAAGGAGGTTTCACGATATCTATGTAAGCTTAAGCTTTTCCATTTTTTAATTTTAAAAGGTTATCTATCTTCATTATTTCTACACCTGTATAGTAGTGCTTCAATATATCTTCAAAGTTTTTGCCATCCTTCGCCATTGCATTTGCACCATATTGACTCATTCCTACACCATGTCCATATCCAATCACATTTATCACCACGTTGCTTCCTTTCATGCTAAAGCTAAAGTTGGTGGAATTTAGCTGGAATAGATCTTGTATATCTGTTCCTGTAAAGTCTACGCCGCCTATGTTCAGCGATAAAACGTGTCCTGCTTCAGTCCTTTTTACGTTTTTTATGTATCCTAATACATTTTTTGTGCTTATATTAGCTTTAGGCGTTTTGCTTTTTATGCGGTTTACAAATTCTTCTGATGATACTGTCACAGTCGTCTTAAATTTCTGGGCCACTTCTTCCCCTGGAGATGGCACGCTTTTTAAATAAGGAAAGTTCTCCTTCCACACGTTAATGGCGTCTTCCGTCTCACCACCGCTTATGGCATGATATACAGGATCTATAAGTGCATCATTGTAAACTATCACAAGACCTTTCGTGTCATTTACCGCTTTCACTATCTTGTCATGGTACAAATTGTACTTATCACCCCATCGAGATTTCATTACATCGTCTGATATCCATGCCTGACAGTGCTTTGAATCTGTGCATATATCGCTACCTGGATGAAGATCGCAACCTTTACCACCTAAAGATAATTCCTTCGAAAGTGCATACGTCCTTGCAGCAACTGCTTGAGCCTTTAAAGCTTCTAATTCAAAATCCGCTGGCATCTCTGCTGCCACAACACCTACAAGGTAATCTTCCAGATTCATCTTTACATTTTTGTCTTCATCCACCACAAACACATTAATCGTATTGTAATCAGCAGGTGCTTCTTCTACATTGGTCTTTATGTCTTTAAGTCCTCCACTATTTATAAGCCTGACAGTGCTTCCATGGGATACAACACTTCTTGCAGGCGCCAATCCTATGACGATTACAGTTGGCAGTAAAATAGTCGCAAAGACAATTAAAATAACCCCGTACGCAATATGCTTCATTATATCCTCCTTAATACAGGATAGTAAAGTATATGCGTCGGGGTAAAAATTTATGAATCAATAATTTATAACCTTCTGTACATAATCAACCGTCAGATCCTTCATCATGAAGTCTATCATGCGGGATATCATGGCTGCCGCTTCCTCCCTTGTCAATGTGTCATTGGCATCTATGTTGCCGTAGCTATCACCTTCTAATAATCCAATCTCATTTGCAACGTAAATGTCCCTTTTAGCCCACGATGGAATGCTAACATCATCTTTAAAGCCTGTATTGAAATTGCCCGATGGAGCAAGGTTAGAAAGACCTAGTGCTCTTATGAAGATGACTGCCGCCTCCGCTCTGGTAAGTGGCTTATCAGGGCTAAACTGATTTGGCGCAGTTCCTGATATAAGCCCAGCTTGACTTGCTGCTTTTATGTAGCCGTAATTGCTGTCAGAAGTAGATACATCTACAAACGGGGATACTTCTGCAGTTTTAGACTTTGAGTAGCCCGTCATCTTCGGGACAGTATAAGGTGCCAAATTTATGGCTTTGGCAACTGCAACTGTAAAATCAGTCCTCGTTATAGGAAGTTTGGGGCCAAAATATTTTGAATCATTCGGGAAAATCTCCATGCTCATTAGCTTCAATATATCGTCATATCCCCATGTGCCGTTTATATCCCGTACATCCGGCACCACAAGCCTTTTTTCTTGCGGCACTTCGTCTAAACTTGCGCTGCTTGATCCTGTATTTCTTCCTATTACATTACCACTTCCATCGAACTCTGGCAAATCGTATGTGTACGTCATGACGTCTTGTCCAGCTTGACTTAAAAGATAACCGCCCCTAAAGCTTATGTAGTTAGGATCATTTGTCACGTACTGAAGGTCAGAGCTTACAGTAAATGATACATTCACATTGGCAGTGCCGCTCCACGATATATTCGTATTGTTAGATACGGTATTGCCTTCTATCGTGTAGTTAATCTGCTGTGTCTTTACACTGCCGTAAGCGTGGCTATACCCTACCGTTTTGTCAGTTATGTCTACAACAATGGTTCCGCCGTTATTGTTTAGGGTGTACACCTTTCTGCCTGCAAAATTGCCTGCAAAATAATCTACACCTGGGTTTATCGATTTAATGTCAGAGCCATTGAAATCATAAGATGACAGCCTGTAAACTTTGCCGCCTTCTGTTATGGTCTCTGAAAACCGGCTTAAAGTGGTATTTGACTGAACTTGATTGTACTGATCCTTTGGCGTGTCCACAGTAGTAAATGTCAAAGTCCTTGTAAGCTTACCACCATCACCTGATGACAATTGATACCTGTACGTTGACGTGGTGGTTCCAGATCTTGTAGACTGTGATACGGTAAGTTTTCCATCAAATACGACAGGACTGCCTGTTATAAACACTACTTCTTTGTATTCATATTCATTGGCAATACCACCTTCATACCCTGCGTCGTTGGCAAAGGCGTAAACTGGAATAACCATAAACAATAGTATCAATATAATCATAATCTTCTTCATGCTGCATCTCCCCATTTACTGCTGTACAGTGACTATTATCCCTGAAGCGCCATCTCTCACTATGTAGAGACTATCTCCGCTATTTAAATCATTGACAGATATTACTTTGTTGTTCTTCACTATGACTGCCTTAGTAACATCTATAGAGTCTAAAGATGTATTAAGCTCCCAATTGTTGTTAAGCCCATTCCAATCCATCACATTGTCCAAAGTCAAGACATTGCCATTAACGCTGCTTAATACCGCTTTAGTCACCCTGTCTGTACTAACTAAAGGCCTTAAGTTTACAGCTATTGCATTATTATTGCTGGAAACGACGTACGCAGAATAATAATTAGAGCCGCTGTACTTCTGATTTAAAAATTGACTGTACGGTATGTTTGAAGGGCTGTTGCCAGTATTATCTACAATATATGTTTCATCGCCGACGTAAAAAATTTCGTCGCCATTGGCAACCCATTCGTTGTTGCTTAAAGATTCATCACCGTAATCATTGCCACTGTAATAGTAGTAGTTGCCAAGCGTTATGGAATCTGACGTCACGGTTATAATATTTCCTTTGGCGTAGTAGTATCCAGATGGACCATTTGCATCCAATATTGATATGAAGTTTGCCCCGCCACCTCTTGCAAATGAAATGTAAGCCTGACTTACCTTAGACAACTGGTCTTTTGGCACCAAAAGCCCATCATCCAATATGATAGTGCCGTCATTGACGCTTACCTGACGATTGTCGCTAAGAGTCACCGTCAAAGTATTTCCATCGTACGATATGTTGCCAACGTAGCTCATATTAAATCCATTTTGTATAGATACAAGTGTTGCAGTATCTGTGCCATAATGGTTTTCCACCATTATATATGCATCATATCCTTTGTACTTGCTAATATCGCTTACAGGTATTTTTAGACCATTAAGGTAGACTGATGCACCATCAAGACTGTACATGGAATAATTAGATGATGTATTCCATTGGCCTTGTCTATAAATTTGGACATTCTTAAGCTGTATTTTAGGATTAAAGCCAGAAACTCCTGTTATGGTCCCTCTTATGACTGCAACAGCCTTGTTGTAGTCGCCCTCCAAAAACACTTCATCAGGCGTATTGGAGCTTATGCTGCTGAAATAAAGCTTTATATACTCTCCGACTTTCAAATCTCCTACGCTTAGTGACCCACTTCCACCTTCAACAGGCATATCAACATTTGCCGTATATGTATTTCCATTGTCCAATGTTATTGAAACTTGACCGCTATTCGTCTCTATGTCGGTTATCTTTCCGCTGTACTGCCTATCTCCAAGATTGACCTGACCATTTCCACTTAAATCAGTGTACACGATATCTATTCTTGTGGCTGTACTGCCAGAAACAGTGACTTTAGCTGTCTCCCCGTACTTTAAGTCGCTTATAGATGCATTAACAGAATTCATAGTAAGTTGTGTATTGTTATTATAGTATATTATATAGCTATTTCCACTGTCATCTATGAGCCTAAAACTTCCTTGCCAAACAGCATCGATTGTACCGCTTAAAACATATGAAGATGTACTTTCTGTTTCAGCAAATACCACATTGCTGCCATTTGTGTAATATGTGATTCTGTCGCCATTTGTGATTAATGAAGATAACCCTGCAACACCGTTTTTCAAAACTGCAAAGTCGTAATTTGCACTTTGCGAATTTTCGGAAACCAATGCAATATCTTGTCCACTATCATTTTTAATTTCGTATGTGTACCTTGTGCCGCCGTTTACGCTGTCTTTTTGTATGTCTTCAACATAGCCCATATCTTTTGTGTATCCCATCATTGTATATGAAATATTAAAAGCTCTGCTTAATACGGCTGCCATCTGTTCCCTTGTGATGTAGTCGTTTGACCCAAAATAGCCATTTGTGTATCCCGACATTATTTTCGATTCAATCGTCGCTTCTATGTACGGCAATTTATCTGCATCGAATAGGCTGCTATCTTTGTACGAATAGACGTACTGTGCATCTTTCCCATAAACAGGCGTCAGATTTATACCTTTAGCAATCCAGTTGGCTATCTCCTGCCTTGTGGCGTTTTTCGTAAAATCCAATGACTGCTCCTGCTTTGACAGAAGCCCTGTATTTTTAGCAACGGTTATTACACCTTGTGCCCAGCTATCCACTGTACCGCTGGAAGCAGTACCAGCAGCACCTGGTGCTCCACCAGATGCACTGTTTTGAGCCACTTGCACGTCTTTCTCTTTCCCTATTAGCCTTAGTATCATGGCAAGTGCTTCTTCTCTTTTTAAATAACTTGCAGGATAATAAAGTCCATCTCCATTGCCTCTTATGACTGCCAAGGCTGTCATCCTCATTATATCGCTTTTTGCAAAGCTATTGCCTATATCATTGTAAGTCATGTTCGCAAATATTGCTGATGCATTGTTTACACCGGAATAAACCGTTGAACCGTAAACGGAAGCAAACAGCAAAATGGATAAAATTGAAACCACAGTGATTGTTTTAATTAGCCTCTTCATAGCACATACCTCATCATAAATTAGAATCAACTACAGCATACCTTCCAGTGTATAAAACATACCCTGAGACGTAATGCAAAACAGGATCTACATATTGGTAGTAAGTCGTGATACCATCAAAATTTTTTAGTGACAATGAACTATTTTTTGCTCTGTTGCTGTAATAATTCATCGCTACATTTACAGCTTGTTTAAAGTTAGCCATGTGTGTCACAATGCTTCCATTTATCTCATCGTAATTTATCTGATACACATCAGATACAATTGTACTGGATTTTCCAAGGCTTTTGTTTAAATCATCTATCACTTTACCATCCAGCAATTTGACTGTGATCCTATCTATATTAGATGTCAAGTTTAAAGCCTGAGGTGAAAAATTTATGCTGAAATTTGGAGTCCTTACAACAATGCTTCCACTTTTGCCGCTAAAGCTTTTTGGGATATTTAAAACCCATGTGTTTGTATCTTTGTATTTGTATCCAGTCAAATCTACTGTGTATGCACTGGAACTTGCAGCATCATTTCCAAGCGTTATATAGACTACATTACCTGATATATTCGTAGTTGTACTGCCTATTACATCCGGCACACCAGTATCGTACTTTGAGTTAGTTGAAGAATCGGTGTATGCAGATGCATAAGCAAAGCCGCTATTGCCTTTATCATTAATAGGCCTTAACTCAAAATTGTAAAGAGTATTTGGGCTTAGCCCATCAACGTAATACTCCAACTTATCTGTTGATGCGATAAAGGAATAATTTGTATCAATGCTTCTTTTGCCGTATATCTCATAGAGATTTGCACCATTTACGGCATTCCAGTACAAATGTATCGCGTGATCATTTCCGTAAATCGTCTGGGCATAAAATCCAGATGGATTGTCTGGCGCTGTCTGAACATACATAAATCCGCCTGATAGCACAGCATCTGCGTAATCCGGGTTCAATATCCTTACATCTACTTTTCCAGCGGTATGCTGTGGCGTGACTACAGTTACAGTGGTGTAATTATTGACAACCACTGACTGAGCCAATGCATCTCCAAAGTAGACGAGAAGTCCCGTTTTGAAATTGTCACCCACAATCGTTACGGTATCTCCTCCTCTTGTAGATCCTGTATTAGGAGTTATAGATGTTATAACAGGGTTTGCACCTGTCTTCACATAAGTAAATGCACCTTGCATTGTTGTACTTGCTCCGTCATCTACGTTGTACACCGTGACATCTATCGGCACATTGAGTAGACTCGGATCGCCTGCCGGGGTCTTGACAACTATTTCTGTACTACTGCTTGATACAACCGTGGCTTTATTACCTTCAAAGTACACCGACACATTGCTTCTAAAGTCGCTGCCAGTTATTGTAACAGTTGTACCACCTGCAATGCTTCCTTTAGAAGGATCTACTTTAGTTATGGCAGGATTTGAAACAGGTGAAACATACTCGATGTTTGCTGTAACCATACCACCATCCGGATTTACAATCTTTAATGTCTTTATACCTATATCGCTCATCGCTGGTGCTACAAATTTTATCTCACTGCCGCTTACTACAGTGACATTTGTCACTTCTACATCATCAATGTAGACTTTAGAGCCGGGTCTTACAAGAGTGTTACCGTCATATATAGGTACAGCAAAATTAGAGCCTACGACAATGACGTGCGTCGTACCATTTACGTTGACTTTTGGTGGTACAATACCGCTTATTGTAGGTTTAGATTGAACGTACGTAAAGCCATTGTCAAGATATCCTATGCCTGTGTCGTAGTTTACGACAGATACCCTTACAGGCCCCGGCACATTGGGAGGCGTCACAACCTTCAACGTTCCATAGTCTACGTATATTACCTTTGTGGCTTTCACATTGCCAAAGTACACATCAGGTCCTATAGGATTGCCATCGCTGTCTTTTAGGATATTGCCATTTTGGTCTTTTGCTATTCTAAAATCTTGCCCTGTTATGGTGATGGTGTCACCGCCATACGTAGAACCTGTATTTGGATCTATCTTCGTTATGACAGGCAAGCTGTTTGGGACGACGTAAGTAAACCCTGCTTCACCACTGTGAAGTCCATAGGTGTAGTTGCCACCATCGTAGTTTATAACTGTGACGTAAGTCATTCCCGGATTTCCTGGCGGCGTCATAGCCTGTATGGTGGTGCCGTCAGAACTTACAGTAATGTTCGTGGCAAGTTGTCCACCGATATAGACTTGTGCTCCACGCCTAAAATCGCTTCCTGTTATTGTTATTGCCGTACCGCCGTTTACAGTGCCTTGATCTGGCGTTATCGACGTTATGACGGGATTTGATTCAGGAACAAGGTAGTGGAACTTCTGTGGGGATTTTGCTGTAGCCGTATCAGGGTTTACTACTGTTATGTCATACAGTCCTGTGTACTGCATATCTGGCACAACTGCGGTTATAGTATTCTGATCTATTACGTACACATCGTCCATAACCGTATTGCCTATATAAACTGTTGCACCTTCGCTGTCGCCTATTTTTCTCGAAAAATCACTGCCAAAGATGTACACAAGAGTACCTTTTCCACCGTAATTGGGAGACACGCTGGTTATTTTTGGGTTTGTCTCAATAAGCAAGTATTCAAATCCATCCTGCAATGATGCCGTACCGCCATCTGATGGATTGATAACCTGCACTATCTTTTGCCCCAATGTACCTGCAGGTGTCACAGCATTTATTACAGTATTCCCCGATGTGACACTTGTCACATTAGCTTGTACGCCATCTATGGTGACAATACTTCCTGTCTCAAAATTGCTGCCTGTAATAGTAATCTGTGTACCACCCTTTGTGGGGCCTTTATTAGGATTGACAGAAGTAATCGTGGGAGTCTTCTGTGTATCTTTTATTTCAAACCCGTTTTTAAGTGTGACTGTGCCGCCTGCCGAGCCATTTACCCCATCGTAGTTGGTAACCGTCACATCCTGCCATCCTACCGGATAAGGACTTGTCGTAACAGGCACTATCGCTTTTATCTGTGTGCCTATGTTTAACTTCTTGCCATCTATGATGTTGCCACTATTGTCCACAACGCTTATTACTTGTAAATTTATATTTCCTATAGTTACCATAGGGTACACAGGGACATATACACCATTTTGCACAGTTTGTCCAACATAGAAATCTGTCCCTGTTATTGTTATTAAATTTCCTCCGTACTTAGAGCCAAAATTTGTAAACACATTTGTGATAGTAGGTGCAGTATAGTAGTAATACCCATTTGCCATCGTTGTAAATCCACGGTTTTGATCCGCATCTTTATTGACAACTTTCACATCAACATAACCAAGGGCACTGCTTTTGGGCGTTATGACAGTCACTATTGACCTATTGCTGGAATCAATAGTCAAGTCTTTTACAGTAGCCAAGACACCTCCAAAATACACGCTGACGCCTGGTCTTATATCAAATCCTTGTATTGTGACAGTATCACCGCCTGCTCTACTACCGCTATTAGGAGATATGCTTAATATTTGAGGATTTGAAGGAAGCGGATTGTACGTAAACTTATTAGCCGGCGAGCTTTGCTCGGAGTACTGCATAACGACATTTCCATTAGAATCCATAATCGTGGTTTCAACTGTCACTACTACATCCACAGACATGGGCTGTCCTGGCGGGTTTAAAGTAATACTTGGAGACAATACCTGCAAAATCTCCTGTCCTACAGATGGTGCATAAACACTTTCTATTACAGCTTTATTACCACCAAATGTCACATAAAGCTTCCTTACTCTCGTACCAACTACGTTCTGCCCTGTCACAGGATCTGTGTAAGTGTAGCTGCTGTTAGTATATGTTATCTCCGTATTATCTGGATTTGCGGTATATGTGGACGGATCGTCGCTTCTTTGGAAGTTGTAGCCCCAGATAGTCACATCTGTACTGCCATTTTCATATCCACTGTATGGATTCATGTCTATAGCCACAAGGCTGTCTTGAACAGCAAGGTAAAAGTATCCGTTTTGCTCTGTTACAGTGTACCCTGTAATAGGGTCTATTATGTCTACATTCACAGGCCCTGATTTTGAATAAGGAGGTGTTGTAACCTGTATGGCATCCATGTTGTTTGTAAGGCCAGGCAAACTTACCATTTGAACGTTTTGCCCTTGAACACCACCAAATTTCACTATAAGATCTTGCCTCAAATTTTGGCCGACTATGATGACCTTCGTGCCGCCAGACACTGTGCCTGCATTAGGCGTTATGCTGTCAATCGTTATGATTGATGGTGTAGGAATTATTTGAAGTGCATTTACCAATGTGACTGTTGCACCATTTGATGCAATGATATCGATGTTTTGATATGGCAACGTCGTATCCTTTGGAGCAGGCACTACTACGCTCATCTCGGTATCGCTTACCACCGCAACATTGCCGCTATTTACAAGGTTTTCCCCAACGTAAACTCTCATGCCACTGCCAAGCGTAGAAAACCCATGACCATATATCGTTATAGTATCGCCTACAATGGCTGTATACTTTGATAAGCTTGTTATATCCTGATTGACTGCAGATAAATTCGTACTGTATGTATTTGATTGACCACCGTATATATTTGTCACGTTGATATTGTATGTTGTATAAGGATCGATCCTTATGCTGGAAGGTATATCTGAAATCAAGACAGAGCCGCTTTGGGACACCACATTTGACGTCTCACCGTTTATATTCCCTACAGCTATATCGCTTAAATTGCTGCCTTCCATTCTTATGTACGACTGTGGCTGCGATATACCTGTCACATTGCCACTGGAATCTCTCGTCACAGTCTTATAATTATCCAATGCTGCACTTTGTATATTAGGATTGTCGATGTATGTGAATCCGTTAGGTATAGCTGCACTTTGCCCATCGCTTCTATGGGCGATAATCATGTAAGGCTTATTCAATAAAAGGCCTGCAGCACTCATTGTAGGAACCTTTGCGTATATCTTGCTTTCATTTACACTAAGTATGGTAAGCTTCGTGTTGTCCGAAATAGAATCGATGTAAACCGCATCAATTTGAGATGTCATGTTTCCTGAACTGTCAAATGTCATAAAAGCACTGCCATCTATCTCTATAGCTGTGGATGTATCATAAGGTCCTTTGGCAGGTGACGCCATAGTGCCATCATAGCGCAATGACTCGACAGAAGTTATATTAGGTGGATTTGAAGCATAAGCTTTCGACATATTCCCCGGGAAAAACGAAAACAAAATGACAAATATCAACAATAGCGACACAAATCTCTTCATCCCACATACCCTCATTTCATCAAATACTTTATTTAAATAGTTCTATGAATGCAAATGAAAAACTATATAATCCAATATTTATATCGACACTTTTCTTTGAAATTTTATAGTTAAAAGCATAAAAAAAACGCTGCAATAAATGCAGCACACCATATTGGGTTGGGGGTGCAGAATATAAATTAATTATGGGGAAAAGGGGAATCATTCTTACATGTCCTATTATATTACAACAATTTGTCGAAATAAATAGGTCTTAAGACCCAATTAATCCAAAATTTAATCATTTATTTGTAATTTTTTCTTCAAATCGGCTTATTTTCAGCATTTTATAAAAACGGATAAAAAAATCTTTTTCGACAAAATATATTAATATTCTACAAGATAATTCAATATAGCAAACTGACAAAGGAGGTATTCAAATGTCAATATTGGAAATAAATTTTGTCCCTGTTGGAACAGGTAGCGCTTCTTACTCAAGTTTTGTACAAGAGGCAGTAGAACTTTTAAACACGAGAGGCCTCAAATACACCGTTACACCTACATCGACAGTAATCGAAGGAAATACAGGAGAGCTTATGAAAGTAGCAGAGGAAATTCACAACATACCATTTAAAGATGGAGCAATGAGGGTAGTGACAAACATCATGATCGATGAAAGGCGGGATAAGCCTGATAATATGGAAAAGAGGGTAAGTGAAGTAATCAGTTGATAGAATAAGCGCTTCTGCGCTTATTCTATCTTTGTTATGGCTTTTGTCAACTCGTTTATAGAATTGGTCAGGCTATCTAATTTACCTTCGATTCTAACTAAAAGGTAAATGCTTACTACTATTGGAAACCCAAGATTGGCGATACCTGTAAAAATCTCATTCATGATAACCCTCCTTTACATATTTACAATGCCATTCTTGCATAAAAGCTATGGCACTGTTCAATAAATTTAAAAGCGGGGTTGCCCCCCGCCGTATTATTTGACTGCAAATTCTTTTTCGGTTGTGGATACAAGGCTGGCGCTAACTGCTTCTACCAGTTCACCGCCATTTGTGTCAAATATGTTTTTTGAAATTATAGTATCCATTGCTGCTTTAACTTGGCTATCAGTAAGCGTTTCAAGTGCGTTATCCACATTTATTCTGAAATTACTGCCAAGCTTATTTTTGAAGTTCATCTGAAGCTGTACCGCCACTTCTATACCCTCCCTTCTTCCATAATCATCTTAAATTATTACTGCTGAGCCAGATCTACTTGGTTTATGCGGGTCACAGACTTCACAGGATATGTTTGAAGTCCGCTTAAAATTGCAGCCACATCCATGACATCCTGATCAAGGGCAGAACTTTTAATGTTGTTGTATGTCCTGCTTCTTATGACGTCGACACCTCTTTCGTCTTTTCCAGTGATGTATGATATGGAAATCCTTGAGCCTTGTGGTGTAGATATAACCGCCATTTTAACACCTCCTTTTAGTTTTTACACTTATAATATAGAAAAAGCGAAAAAATCTTACCCATAAAAAAACAGGAAATTATCATAAAGATAAGTTCCTGTTTTTAATGTATTTACTTTGCCAGCTCGTATATGGCACGGGCGTATATTTTGGCATTTAAGACGAGATCGTCTATCTCAATGTACTCATTTGCCTGATGGTCAAGATCTGGTTTGCCTGGGAAAATCGGCCCAAATGCCACCATGTTTTTCATCTCTTTGGCGTACGTTCCACCGCCAATCGACAATGGCTCATCTTTCCTTCCAGTCACATCCTCATAGACTTTCATAAGAGTCTTTATGAGGATGTGATCTTTAGGAAAATAAAGCGGCGGCTGATGCATCATGTTTTCAAATCTCATGCCGTGTTCACTTATTTTCGCATTAAATGGATTCATCAGATCCTCGTACTTATAAGTTACAGGATACCTTATATTTAAACCTATTGAGCCGCTTTCCTCGTCAAAATTGATAGTTCCTACGTTAAATGAAAGCTCTCCTGTATCATCCTTTAGGTAAACTCCAAATGTCTTGCCATCTGTCTCAAGTCCGACATTTTTCGCAAAAAAGTCTATGAAATCTTTCACATCGTCTTCATCTTGATATATGACATTTAAAAACATCAAAAGCTGCATTATCGCATTCTTCCCAAGATGTGGAAGACTGCCATGAGCTGATACGCCGCGGGATTTTACTATAAGCATGTCGTCTTCTACTTCGCTATCTAAATCAAAGCCTGAAACATCCTTAAACCTCTTAACCTCATCACGAAGAGCTTTTCTTTTGTCTTCATCTTTCACATAAATACCGCATTCACAGTAGTCTGGAACCATATTAGGTCTATTGCCACCCTTTATATACTTAATAACCATATCTTTAGACTTCTTTTCAAAATCTTTTACTACCTCAAACATGGTAATGCCTTTTTCTGCGTATATGACTGGGTAATTGGCATCTGGTGTAAAACCTATTGATGGTGATTCATCGTGTTTGAGGTAATACTCTATTTCTTTAGAGCCTGTCTCTTCATTTGTACCAAAAAGTATCCTTACCCTCTTGTTTAATTTAAGCCCAGAATCTTTAATGGCTTTTAATGCATAAAGAGCAGCCATTATAGGTCCTTTATCGTCTGTTGCCCCCCTGCCGTATATCTTGCCATCATGGATTTCGGCTCCATAAGGTGGATAATCCCAGCCGTCCCCTTCAGGCACTACATCCAGATGCCCTAAGACGCCTACTATCTCATCGCCTTCACCGTATTCTGCATATCCTACATATCCGTCTACATTTTTCGTCTTGAAGCCCAATCTTTTAGCTATGTCTAAAGCTAATTCCAACGCCTTTGCGACTCCTTCGCCATAAGGCATCCCCGGCTTCATGTCCCCCTCAGTGCTTTTTATCTTGATGATTTCCTGCGTCGACTTGACTAAGTCGTCTTTTAAAGCATCTACATATTGATCTAATACCATAAAAAGCCCTCCTATTTATTTACTTTAATTACATTATAGTCCCTTTTTAAAAAGAAATAAAGCAATACGAGTTAAACTCGCATTGCCTCAAAAGTTATTCGTCATCCCTTAAAGCCCGTAAATATTTATTTGCATACCTTCTGTAAAGAAGAAGCGCTGTTGCTGAGAAAAATACAGGCCCAATTATCATCCATATAGTAGACGTGTAGTCACCTGATGTCATAGGCTCTATAATGGTGAAGAAATTTGCAAAACCTACCGTAGCTGCACTTAAAATAGTGACAGTCATCACCATTCCTTTGCTTTTAAACACTTGATATCCTTTTTTTATGCTGCTTTTGCCTTTAAAATAAGGATATGCGATGATTAAGAACATATAAGGCAGTGTCATGGCAACATTAGCCATCAAAACAAGCCTTGTGAAAAATACCTTCGCGATATCTCCGCCAAATGACACCAAAAATATCATAGCCACCACGATGCCGCACTGAACCCATATAGCCACTTTTGGTATTCCATCTTCAACGTAACCTATGTTGGAAGGCCATAGTTCTTTCGGAGTACCTTCTACAAGCTGTTTAAGCGGTGCATAAGCAAGCGTGAAAAACGCTCCTGTAAGCGCTAAAAACATGGATATGCCTACGATCCTGGCAACCCAATTTCCCAGTGATACGGATGCTGCTTGACCCATGCCTAAACTTGTCCCCAACTGATAGCCAAGATTATTCATTATAACGTACGCCACATTGGCTAAGTTTATCTTGTCAGAAGATAAAACATCTTTCCAGTTTGTAAAAATACCGATTAAGAAAATACCAAGCGAATAACCCACAGCTATTATTGAAGCAGCTATCATCATGCCTCTCGGGAACGTCTTTTCAGCATTTTCCGTCTGATCTACGACACCGCCCACTACTTCTGTGCCACCGTATGCAAAAATTGCAAATACCACAAATGACAAGACAGATAGCGGTGTTGCATAGGAAGGGTTTGGCGATGCCACAAACGAGCTAATTCCCGTAATCGGCTCTTTAAATTTCCCGCCTGTAGCAATAAACACTATCAAAGAGCCAACTAACAAAACAACGTTTAGCAAAAGTACAGCCGTGCCACCTATAGAAGCTACTTTTGAGACACCGCTTAGCCCTTTGCTGGCCACAAAAGTTATGACGATGATAAGGATTATTCCCAGCATTCCCAGCGTCTGAGTTGAATTAAGCCCTAAAAAGTGAAGCTCAGATGTCTTGTCGCTTCCAAATATGGCATTCGAAAGTGGAATCCAAATCGTCGAGCATATGTTTACAAGCCATACAACATACGATGCATACCACATAAAAGTGCCTGTAAATGCAAAAAGCGGTCCTACGGATTTCTCCATCCATGTATATATACCGCCGCTTTCTTCTTTAAAAGCAGCACCATACTCAGCCATCATAAATGCAAATGGGATGAAAAACGTGATGCCTGATAAAATATACCACGGAATAGCGCCATATCCCATAAGGTAGAAAGATCTGGGCATATTTGTAAAACCAAAGACAGACGTAAATATCATTAAAATCAATGATAATTGGGATAACTTCTTTCTAGCATTTTCTTTTGTTGTCATCTGATTCCTCCTTTTGTTTAATTATTAAATTATTTTAATACATTTATTATAATTTAAACTTGCGATTTTTGCAATATTTAAGCATTTTCCAGCATTTCTCATCTAAAATTCATCAACCATTCTTCTCCAAATACGAGATAATTAAGTCAAAAAGCTTTTTTCTTTCTCTTTTATTATTGACATCTGAAAGCTCAATATTCTCTAAAAACAAAATATCTTTACCTGTTCTCACTTTGTAGTGTAAACATGATTTATAAAGAATTTCTCTTAAACTTTTTGTAAGTTTCAAAAGAGAACAAATCTTTTCAATCAACATAACTTCTTCTTTTTTGAAAAAGCTGTCATCAACTTTTGCAAAATTCTCAGCTTTTTTTATGAAAGCATCAATCTTTTCAATATTACCTTGAATAAACTCCAAGACATCTTCTTTAGAAACCGTATCAATGCCAACTCTATCTGAAACCACTTTAATTAAAAAGATCCTATGTTGCTCTATGTATTTTGATGCAGAAATATAAAAGCCACTGGCCTCCATATCGCACAAATCTTCCTCTAAAAGTTCTGGACTTGAAATAGGCTTATCAAAAGTTTCGATAGAACATTCCTTAAAATCATGCTTCAAAAGCACATCTGTATAGTAGTCTTTTCCAGTTGAAGCATCTTTTATTTTATTGATAAGATGCGGTGTGCCTATTTGAAATCCATCTTTTGCACCGCAAATGCCTATATTTACTACAATGTCACCATCATTAGGCGGTGTTTTTGCTAAAAGATATGATGTAGCTGCAGCACAATTAACCTTGCCAACACCCGTTATTATCAATCTCATGTTATCGCTTTTAAAAATTTGATAAAATCTTTCGTCCACATCTTTCTTCAAATTGTAATAATCTATAATAGGCTTTGCCTCCACATACATAGATACAGATATGTAAACCATAATTCCTAAACTCCTTTTTTAACTTTGCAAAACGCCTATAATATTATAATTCTTTTACCTTGACTTAACAAATAAATTTTAATTTTATGCCATAGTAAATATGTAAGCAATAAAAGTCAGGTGTCAATGGTAATGAAAAAGGCGGGAGGTGCATTCCCGTCTTTTTCTGTGTATATCTACTCATTTTGGAATAAAGTAAAACGCAATGCAGCACCTAAATTTTCATTATAGGTGGAGATTGCGGCTACTATTTTTGTTCAATCAACTCTATATATGATTGCTCCAAGACTTCTAAGCTTATCCTCGATGTTTACATAACCTCTATCTATATGGTAAACATCGTTTATAATGGTCTTTCCATCCGCTATAAGTCCTGCTAATATTAGTGCAGCTCCAGCTCTTAAATCTGTTGCCTTCACTTCTGCACCTGATAAATGATCAATACCTGTTACGACTGCGGTTCTTCCTTCGATTTTTATATCCGCACCCATCCTTTTTAGCTCGTCTACATGCATAAATCTGTTTTCAAACACTGTCTCTATGATTACACTGGTTCCTTTCGCTCCAGCCATCATAGCCATCATCTGAGCCTGCATGTCTGTAGGAAAACCTGGATACGGCAGTGTCTTTATGTCCACTGCTTTATAGCTTTCACAACCTTTTACCCTCACGCCTGTGCCTTCTTCATACACTTCAATACCACACTCGGTTAATTTGGCAATTATGGGCTTGACGTGATCGACTATGACATTTTCTATAAGCACATCACCGCCAGTCATGGCAGACGCAACCATGTAAGTACCGGCTTCAATTCTATCTGGTATGACAGTATGTTCTGTGGCTTTCAGCTCTTTCACGCCTTCTATCCTTATTGTGTCTGTGCCAGCACCTTTTATGTTAGCTCCCATCTTATTGAGAAAATTGGCAAGATCCACTACTTCCGGCTCTTCGGCTGCATTTTCAATGGTAGTAAGCCCATCTGCAAATACGGCAGCCATCATGATATTCTCCGTTGCGCCAACGCTTGGAAAGTCCAGATAAACCTTTTTGCCTACAAGTTTTTTAGCTTTTGCTTCCACATACCCATGACCTATGTCTATCTCCGCCCCCAGAGTCTGAAATCCTTTTAAGTGCAAGTCTATAGGTCTTGTCCCTATGGCACAGCCACCCGGCAGCGATATCTTTGCATGACCCAATCTTGCCAGGATAGGCCCCATCACAAGGAAAGATGCTCTCATCTTTTTAACCAGTTCATACGGCGCCTCCACATCTTTTATGTCCACATTTATCTTAAGCTTTCCATCCTGAAATGTACATTTGGCACCTAAAAACTTTATAAGCTCTATCATCACATTCACATCTTTAAGCTCTGGCACATCATCTATAATTACTTCACCTTGCGAAAGCAAAGATGCTGCGATGATAGGCAAAACAGAATTTTTCGCTCCACTTACCTTTACAGTGCCCTTTAGCGCAGGGCTACCTTCAACGACAATCCTCGTGTATACCACCCTCTATTGTTAATATTCTATTGCTATAACAGGTGTTGCCAGCCAGATATATGTTTTGTCATCGTAACTGCTATACCTTACTGCAACGTTCAAATTTATTTTTTCACTACCAATCTCAATATATTCCTTAATTTTATTTGTGTGAGCAGAAATACTGACTAAATTTTCATCATTTAATCCTTCTACTTTAGAAGCATCCGTGTCCTTCATCACTTCTTCTAATATACTACTTATTTTGCCATTATTCAACTTTCCATCGTATGTACCGACAAAACACGTAGCAATCTCTGGAGTAAGACTTAAACTTGAATACGCCTTTTTGATTTTTTCATCCTCATTGACAACATCCTTATTTCCATGAAGCAAATATTCGTCTATTAAAATGTATGTTTCATTAGCAGCATCGTTTTTGACGCTTTGTACGACAATTGAAATTTTTTTGTCTTTAGCGTCGTATTCAGCATCGTACTGTCTGAAATTGGACTGATCAAGTTTCGAAACTTTAACAACTTTATCGTCAATTTCCAACGATTTTATAAGATTTTCTACAATTTTATTCATTTGACTAAAAGGCGTAAAATCGGAATTCAACTTCGCCCATCCGTTGATATTTGCGTACTGGTACGATGCCCCAGTTTTTGAAAAAGCCTCTTCTATGACTGAAACATCATTCCCTTTTGCAGAAAACGCATCCATCTGAGAGTTTAACATAAAAACCACCACGACTATTGTAACAGCAATCAATGATAACTTATTAAACATATTCATTCCTCCAAAATCAAAATAAAAGTGGGCGGTATCATACGGTAAATTCACAAGGGGGATAATAAATTCACCATACGTTCCGCCCAACCTAATATAATTATTGACAATTTTAATGTATTTATACATAAAAACATCCATCAATTTAACGATGGATGTTTAAACTCCTTAAAGCACTTTATAATTTTTAAAGGCAGCGTTATACGCTGCCTTTAAATTCATCTACTTTTTCATCTGTCATGCCAAATGCGTATTTTATGGCTTGTACAATGCGCCTTGATGCATTACCATCCCCATATGGATTTACTGCATTTGCCATCCTGTCGTATTCATTTTTATCTGTCAAAAGTAATTTTGCTTCACTGTAAACTCTATCAAAGTCCGTTCCTATTATCTTTACAGTACCTGCTTTAACTGCTTCAGGCCTTTCTGTAACATCTCTTAATACCAAGACAGGTTTTCCTAATGATGGCACTTCTTCCTGAAGTCCTCCTGAATCTGTCATAACCATGTAACACCTTTTTAAGAGGTTGTGCATCTCATCCGTATCGATTGGATCCAGCAGCAACACATTGTCAAGATTGTCAAGAACGCTAAATACCGTATCCCTTACGATGGGATTTTTGTGAACTGGATATATGATATACGTATCCTTAAAATCGATGGCTATTTTCCTCAATGCATTGCATATATTTTCTATTGGCAAACCCCAATTTTCTCTGCGATGTGCCGTAACAACGATGACTCTTCTGTTATTGTAGTCAACGTCATTTAACCTGTCATCCCGAAAGATGTAATTTTCCTTCACAGTGTATTTCATGGCATCTATGACAGTGTTGCCTGTGACAAATATGCTGCTTTCATCTACGCCTTCTTTTATGAGATTTTCCTTTGCAGTCTGTGTCGGTGCAAAGTGCAAATCTGTAAGAACCCCTGTAAGCTTTCTATTCATCTCCTCAGGGTACGGAAACCATTTATCGAAAGACCTTAACCCTGCTTCTACATGGCCTACCTTTATCTTTTTGTAAAAAGCCGACAAAGCAGCAACAAAGGTCGTAGTGGTATCGCCGTGAACCAAAATCAAATCAGGCTTTTCCTTCTCCAAGACATCGTCAAGCCCTCTTAAGACAGATGATGTTATGTCGGATAGTGACTGGCTTTCCTTCATCACATCAAGGTCATACTTAGGAATGACATTAAAAAGCCTCAGCACCTGATCAAGCATGTCCCGGTGCTGAGCTGTAACGCACACGACTGTATCTATTCCATCGGCACATTGAAGCTCTTTTACAAGCGGTGCCATCTTAATCGCCTCAGGCCTTGTGCCGAAAATAGGCATTACTTTTAGCATGTCTTCAGCTCCTTATATTTACACATTCATGTTTTTAGCTTTGTGCCCATAAAGTCCCATCTTGTCTGCGCCCCACAAAACAGCTAAAATAGCAATAATCAATATGATGTAGCCTTTTGCACCGTTTGTGGAGGATATAAGTATCGCGCTTAAACCTAAGAACAAACTTACACCGTACATGACAAAAACCGCCTGCTTCTGCGAAAGGCCCAACGCTAAAAGCCTGTGATGCAAATGCCCTTTGTCTGCCTCCATGATAGGCTTTTTATTTGCCAAACGCCTTATTATTGCAAATATCGTGTCAAATACCGGAACGCCAAGAGCTAATATGGGAACAGCAATCGCAATGGCAGCAGCCGATTTTACTGCACCTTGTATAGATACCGCCGACAAAATGAAGCCTAAAAACATGGCGCCAGTATCGCCCATGAATATCTTGGCAGGGTTGAAATTGTACGGCAAGAATCCCAGTGCCGCTCCAGTGACAGCAACAGTAATAAGCGCAGTAGCATATCGCCCATTTAGCAAAGACACCACAAACAGCGAACCTGATGATATGGATGCTATACCTGCAGCTAATCCGTCAAGTCCATCAATAAGGTTCATGGCATTTGTAATACCTACGATCCAAAATATACTAAGAGGTATCGCAAAAACACCCATATTTATCATGCCATCGCCAAATGGATTTGTAAGCCAATCGATCCTTACACCGCTTAAGACAACCACAAATGCCGCTAAAAGCTGTCCTAATAGCTTCACTTTAGCTTTTAATTCGTATTTATCGTCAAATATCCCTAAAGCGACTATTATCGTGCTTCCTGCAATGATTCCAAGGTTAGTCTCCGATTTTGGCAAAAACAGAAGCATACTTAAAACTGTACCAAAGTATATAGCCAATCCGCCTATAAGCGGTACAGGCTTATTGTGAACACGTCTTTTATCCTTTGGTATGTCGATGGCTCCGATTTTATAAGCCAACTTCTTTGCCGCTGGTGTAGCCATAAGTGCAGCCACAAAAGCCACAACAAACGACAAAATGTATATTTTCATTTTAACACTCCCCTGAACTTATCATAATTATATAATATTCCACCAACGCCATTATTGTCAACTATTTATCGTCTTTCCATCTTCACAACTTCTACAGAAGCTTCCTTCAAATACTCAAATGAAAGGTTATCAGGGTAATCCCCTTCATAGACAACTCTTTTTATGCCTGCATTGATAATCATCTTGGCACACATAGAACACGGGCTTGCACTTACATAGATAGTAGCATCTTTTGTGCTTACACCGTTTAATGCGGCTTGTATTATGGCATTCTGCTCGGCATGAGTGCCTCTACAAAGCTCGTGTCTCTCACCTGATGGTATGTTTAGGCTTTCCCTCATGCACCCTACTTCCTCACAGTGTTTAAGACCTGTGGGTGCACCGTTGTACCCTGTCGATATGATGTGCTTGTCCTTCACAATGACAGCACCAACCTGCCTCCTCAAACAAGTAGATCTGGTCTTCACCACATCTACCACCATCATAAAATACTCATCCCACGATGGCCTCATCTTTACGTTCCTCTTACTTCGTTCCGAAAAGCCTGTCACCGGCATCGCCAAGACCGGGCACAATATATCCATGCTCATTTAGCCTCTCATCTATGCAAGCTAAATAGATAGGCACTTCCGGATGATCCCTGTGAACAGCTTCTATCCCTTCAGGTGCAGCTATGAGGTTGACAAGCTTTATGCTTTGTGCACCTCTCTCTTTCAGAAAGTGTATGGCAGCAGATGCGGATCCACCTGTTGCAAGCATAGGATCTACTACAATGAGATCCCTCTCATTTATATCAGAAGGCAACTTGCAGTAGTATTCAACAGGCTTCAATGTCTCGGGATCCCTGTAAAGCCCTATATGTCCAACCTTAGCTGCAGGTATAAGCTTCATCATGCCATCTACCATGCCAAGTCCTGCTCTTAAGATTGGCACTATGCCTAACTTTTTGCCAGCTATAACCTTCGTCTTGGCAACCGCAATAGGTGTCTTTACTTCTATCTCTTCCAATGGAAGATCTCTCGTCACTTCATACGCCATAAGCATAGATATCTCTTCTACAAGCTCTCTAAATTCCTTTGACCCTGTATTTTCGTCTCTTATCAAACTGATTTTGTGCTGTATTAATGGATGATCTAACACATAAACATTATCGTACATTCATTTACCTCCTATGTCATCTCGAGTATTTTTTTTCAATCTCAGAAATCTTGTCGATCCTCTTTTGATGCCTACCGCCTTGAAATTCTGCGTCAAGCCATTCATCCACCAAAAGTGCTGCAAGACCTGGTCCTACAACTCTCCCCCCCATGCAAAGCACGTTTGCATTGTTGTGCTCTTTTGAGTACCTTGCTGAAAATGCATCAGATACGTGCGCTGCCCTTATGCCAGGCACTTTATTGGCAGCAATCGATATGCCAACGCCTGTTCCACACAAAAGTATGCCTTTCTCATACTGTCCGCTGGCTACAGCCTCTGCCACTTCTCTGGCGTAATCAGGATAGTCTACAGACTCTTCACTAAATGTACCGAAATCCTTATACTCTATCCCTCTTTCTTCTAAATGTTTCTTTATGGCCTCTTTAAGCTCATAGCCGCCGTGATCAGAACCTATTGCAATCATTGAAAAGCTCCTTTCTACAATTTTTCTATTATACGCATTATAGATGCATATATTTCCTCTGCAGTTTTCTTGTACACATCTATGCCTCTTCCAAACGGATCCTCAATATCTCCACTTTTATCTGCGAACTCATTTAACGTAAAGACTTTATCTGCAAATTCGGGATGTCTTTTTAAGATAAACTCCCTTTGCGCCTCTGTCATAGTCAAGACTAAATCGGCATTTTCCAAGTGCTCTTTTTTTATGCTTCTGGATTTGTGATTTGATATATCAATGCCGTATTTTTCTTTTAAAACCCTAATAGATTCATCTGTGGCTGGCAATCCATCGTAAGTCATAGTGCCTGCTGATTCCGCTACATGAGATAAGCCTTTCTCCCTTGCTATATGGTTAAATATTCCTTCAGCCATGCTGCTTCTGCATGTATTTCCTGTGCAAACGAATAATACCTTCATAAAATACATTTTTCTCCTTACACATTGATTTCCTTGTATCCAGCGGCTTTTTCAAGCCTATTCATTATAGCTAGTCCAATTTCATCATAGTCAAACCCTTCAGCGTACACTACATCAACGCCTTTTTTGTCGAATTCCCTAAGACACCTAAACAGATTTTTAGCGATAGTCTCCGGTCTTTCCCTGTTGCCTACTACTAAAACTTCCCCATTTCGATATTTTTCGCATGTTTGCTCTGTTGCCATTATACCAACTTTTTTGCCATTATTCAATTGAAATTCTGTCAACTCTTGTATTTTTTTTATAACATCGCCTATATTTCCCTTGACTATGTAGACTTCTGCATCTGGTGAATAGTGCTTGTACTTCATGCCTGGTGATTTAGGCTTTACATCCAAAGAAGGCTTTTTATATACTATAGGATCTACTTCAACACTGCCAACTACGCCCATTATCATCTCTTTTGTAATACCACCTGGCCTTAAAATGGTAGGAATCTCTCCTGTCATGTCTACCACTGTAGACTCCACACCTACATCACAGCTTCCACCATCTATTATCATGTCAACTCTGCCGTAAAGGTCGCTAATAACGTGTGAAGCATCTGTAGGGCTTGGCTTACCGGATAGATTAGCACTTGGAGCAGACACAGGTATGCCAGCTCTTTTTATAAGTGTATGTGCAATCTTATTAGACGGCATTCTAATGGCTACAGTATTCATTCCGGCTGTATTTATAGACGGAACAATATCAGACTTTTCAAATATCATTGTCAATGGTCCCGGCCAAAACTGACGTGCCAGCTTTAACGCATCATTTGGGACATTTTTAGCATATTTAAAGAGATCTTGAAACTCTGAAATATGCAAAATAAGTGGATTATCCTGAGGTCTACCTTTAGCTATAAATATCTTCGCAACCGCATCTGGATTAAGTGAATTTGCACCAATGCCGTAAACCGTCTCTGTGGGAAAAGCCACAAGGCCTCCATTTAGAAGTATAGTTGCCGCCTCATCAATTAAATTCATATCCGGATTATCTCTGTCAAGCTTAACTACTTTTGTCATTTGTCACAACCCTTTCAATCATTTCATAAAACTCTCGTAATTATTATACCACTAATGATTCCCGCAATCATTCCAAATACAGAAATCCTTCCCCTGTACAAGTCTCTCGACTCAGGGATCATCTCACCGCAAGTCACATAAAGCATGGCACCGCCAGCAATGCCCAGATTTAAAGCTATGAAAAAAGGGGATACCTCGCCCATATAGACGCCAGCAATAGCCCCTAAGCCTGTAGGTATACCTGCCAGTATTGCGTACATCATGTTTTTAAATGGCGTTACACCACCTATCGATAGAGGCGTCGCCATAGCTATTCCTTCAGGTATGTCGTGAAGGGCAATGACGAGTGCAATGCTTAAGCCGAAACTGCTGGATGACATAAATCCAGAGCCTACAGCAAGTCCTTCAGGAAAATTATGTATTGCAATGGCAAATCCCATTATTATCCCCTCTTTTAAGTAGTTATTTATTTTCTCCTTATCAGGCAGTATATCTTCAAAAAACACCACGATTAAGACACCTGCTATAAGTCCCAACATGCCCACATTCAATCCACCTGTCTCAAAAGCATGTGGAAGCAAATCAAATGTGACTACAGACAACATGAGACCGCCTGCAAAACCCAGTATCGTGCTTAAAAATCGCTTCGATGGTTTCCTCAAAAAAAATGTCATGGCACCACCTGTACCAGTGCCTATTATGCCGATAACAAACCCCAACACAACAACATGAAAATTGCTCACAATATCACCTCATCTAAGTAAAATTTATTCTGCAAAAAAGCATAATATGATATGTGGCAAAATAAAATCTACCCGGATGGTAGGAGGTCCATCCGGGTAGAAAAGCGCCCTCAATGAGGACAGCTGGGGGGCAATATTTATATTTTCATAATGTGAATCATTAAAGTGTTTTCTTTATTATAAATGAGAAATCAATAGTGGGTCAAGTTAAAAAAATTTAACAATTTAAAAAAATATATAAGTTGTGTAAGTAGCAATAATCTCTTTCAGATAATTCATTTAATGCTAAAAGAAAAGGCTTTGTAAGCATCACTGCATGCTTTCAAGCCTTTCTGCCTGATCCTCTGCCAAAAGTGCATCGATTATTTCGTCTAAATCGCCATCTAAAACCATCTGCAATTTGTAAAGCGTAAGTCCTATCCTGTGATCTGTAACTCTACCTTGCGGGAAGTTATAAGTCCTTATTCTCTCGCTTCTGTCCCCTGTGCCAACTTGCAGCTTCCTCGTCATAGAAATTTCTCTTTCTTTTTCTTCTCTGGCCATCTCATAAAGTTTAGCCCTAAGTATCTTCATGGCTCTTTCCCTGTTTTGAAGCTGTGACCTTTCATCTTGGCACGATATGACTATACCTGTGGGTATGTGGGTAAGCCTTACAGCCGAGTCAGTTGTGTTTACGCTTTGCCCACCGTGTCCACCAGACCTAAACACATCTATCTTTATGTCATTTGGGTTTATCTCTATGTCTACATCTTCTACTTCCGGCAATACCGCAACTGTAGCAGTAGATGTGTGTATCCTTCCGCCAGCTTCTGTGGTGGGTATCCTCTGAACCCTGTGAACGCCGCTTTCAAATTTAAGCCTGCTATACGCTCCTTTGCCGGCTATGCTGAATATGACTTCCTTAAATCCGCCAAGCTCCGTAGCATTGGAGCTCATTATCTCGTACTTCCAGCGTTTTTTCTCTGCGTACATGGTGTACATCCTAAAAAGGTCATATGCAAAAAGTGCAGCTTCTTCGCCACCAGCTCCTGCCCTTATCTCCATTATGACATCTTTCTCATCGTTTGGATCTTTCGGAAGCAGCAGAAGCTTTATCTCATTCAGGAGGCTTTCCTCTTTCTCCTCCAGGCTTTTTAGCTCATCCTCTGCCATGTCTTTTAGCTCGTCATCCATCTCGATTAGCTCTTTAGTTGACTCTATGTCATCTTTGACCTTTTTATACTCTCGATACTTTTGGACGATTTCCTCTAATCCAGCCTGCTCTTTCGCCATCTTCTTCCATTCATCCATGTCTTTCATGGATTCAGGATCGCTTAATTTCTGACTAAGCTCCACATATCTATCTTCAATTGCCTTAAGTTTATCTATCATCATCTCACCTCAAAAGCTGATTATATCACATAAATAATATTTTTAAAAGTATCAAGAACCAAGCCATTTCCCTAAAACTACCCTGTCTATTCCTTGAAGGTCTTTTACGATTTCTATATTGCCATATCCACCATCTAAAAGTATTCGTGATACATCGCCTGCTTCATCATATCCCACTTCAAATGCTATTATACCGCTGCTTTTAATATATTCTTTAGAATCTCTGACTATCTTTCTGTAAAATAAAAGACCGTCTTTTCCTCCATCAAGGGCTATCTTAGGCTCTTTTTTTACTTCTTCCTGCAATTTATCAATATCACCACTTCTAATATACGGCGGATTTGACACAATTACATCAAACTTAACATCTTTCGGCACCGATGAAAATAAATCGCTTTTTAAAAAGACGATCTTATCTAAAACACCGTTCTCATAAGCATTATCTCTCGCAACAGATAAAGCATCGTCGCTTATATCAACTGCGTATACTTTCACATCTTTGTATTTCGCTATGCTTACAGCAATAGCACCGCTTCCAGTGCCTATATCCAATACCATATCGTCTTTCTGAAGCCTCTTTAAGACTTCCTCTACTAACACCTCTGTATCGTTTCTCGGTATTAAAACATTGGGACTTACTTTAAATATAAGTCCCATAAAATGCTTTTTCCCAACTATATATTGATAAGGCATACCGTCTTTTCGCAAGTCCAACAAACCTTTGTATCTTTCAAAAATATTTTCGCTTAACTCTTTATCTCTATTTACAATTATGTATTCCCTTCCTACTCCTAATAAAAAAGATAAAAGTCCTTCTGCTTCAAGCCGCGGTTCTGACACATAATTTTTAAGATACTGTTTCCCAAAATTTAAAGCATCAAATATCTTCAAAAGCTTTTCCTCCCTCATCTTCTAAAACACTTTTTAAAGATGCTATGGCTACCTCTAACTGGCTGTCATCAGGTTCTTTTGTGGTAAGCTTTTGAAGAAGCAGTCCCGGATAAACAAGTGCTGCTATCACCTTATTATCGCTATGACCAGCTATTTTTATCACTTCATACGATATGCCAGCAACGACAGGCAAAAGCAGTATTCTGGATATTATCCTTATGTATAATGAGGGCCATCTTAAAAACGAAAATACGATAATTGACACAATCATTACTATAAACAAAAAGTTTGTGCCGCACCTCGGATGAAGCGTCGTATACTTTCTGGCATTTTCAACGGTAAGTTCCTCTTCATGTTCGAAACAGTGTATCGTCTTATGCTCAGCACCATGGTATTCAAACACCCTCTTTATGTCTTCCATCCTCGATATGAGCGCAAGATACGCGATGAATATTGCAACCCTTAGGACTCCTTCAAAAAGGTTTATGAAAAACGTATTTTCGGTGTATCGCTTTAAAAAGCCTGCCACATAAGTTGGCCCTACGAAAAATACGATTATGGATATAGCCAACGATAAAGCCACAGAAAGATACATTATGACATCATCCAGTTTGTCGCCAAAGACCTTTTTCAAAAATATCTCAAACTTAGAAGGCTCCTCATCTCCGCTTTCACCTTCTATCAATTCAGCAGAATAGCTTAATGTCCTGATTCCAATTATCAAAGAATCTATAAGTGCAACTGTTCCTCTTATAAATGGCACTGACAGTATCTTATGCCTTTTGGTCAAAGGCTTTACCATATCCTTTTTTACAACTATATCATTTCCACACCTTACAGCAGTAGCTATGCTGTTGTGGCCCCTCATCATTACACCTTCTATTACTGCTTGTCCGCCAATATCCGTCTTCTTCATTGCAGCACCTCCTTAAAAATCAATTTAAGTTCGCGGGACTTCGTGGCACTTTCTGCACCTTGCTTCATAAGACTCCTTTGCTCCCACCATTATAATAGGATCATCGTAATTGGCAGGCCTACCATTTATAAGCCTTTGTGTGCGAGTAGCGGGATTGCCACATTTCATACATATAGCAGTAAGCTTGTCGACGAATTCAGCTATGGCCATCAATTCCGGAGTGGGACCAAATGGCTCACCTCTAAAGTCCATGTCAAGCCCTGCACATATGACCCTTTTTCCGCTGTCAGCGATCTCTTTTACGATGTCTACTATTTCAGAATCAAAAAACTGAACTTCATCTATAGCAAATACATCCGTATCTTCTTCAGCGTATGTCAATATATCAGATGCCTTTACAATGGCAATTGCGTGCATGTTGTCACCATTATGAGATACGACTTTATCTATGGAATACCTGTCATCTATGGCCGGTTTAAAGACTTGAACTTTTTGCTTGGCAATCTTGGCTCTTTTTATCCTTCTTATAAGCTCCTCACTTTTTCCACTGAACATAGGACCAGTTACAACTTCTATGTACCCGTGGTCTTTAGGCCCGTACATCATAATCCACCTCTTAAGACAAATAGTTTAAGACAACAAAAAGCTTGTTAATAAAATTCAGAAAAATTTATCAACGCTCACAAATTTCGCTTATCTAATATATCATCGATTCATTCCGCTTGTTTGGCTAACGCCGTCTATGCGTTGTGACGGCTTTCGCTTTCGCTCATACGCCAAACTACACTACATTCATCGTGATATATTACGAAAGCTTCATTAATCGTTCGCTTATGATAAATTTTTACACTAATTATATAAATAACAATTAATTTTTCATTATATATTATGAGCTGATTCCCTCCATGTACGTTTCATACAATAAAAGGTTAGAGCAATAACTCTAACCACTTCATTATTTTGTATCCAGATTGTATTTTTTCTTAAACCTTTCTACCCTTCCACCTGTATCAATCAACTTCTGCTGACCAGTAAAAAGTGGATGGCACTTTGAGCATATTTCAACTCTAAGTTCTTTCTTTGTAGAACCTGTCACAAATGTATTTCCACATGCACACCTTACAACTGCATCATGATAATAAGTTGGATGTATTCCTTCTTTCATCGCCTTCACCTCTTTCAAACCGAAATTACACTTAAATGATTATATCACACATAATATATAATATCAAGATTTATAAAGTTGGGATCTTATGGCCTCTATAAACTCTGCATTAGTCCTTGTCCTCATAAGCCTATCTATCAATACCTCAGTAACTTCATTAGGCGCAATGCTGCTCATGGCCTTTCTTATCATCCACATTGCTTCCAGCTCTTTTTGCGAAAGCAACAATTCTTCTTTCCTTGTACCTGATTTGTATATATCAATTGCAGGAAATATACGCCTTTCTTGCAGCTTTCTGTCAAGATGAAGCTCCATGTTGCCTGTTCCTTTAAACTCCTCAAATATGACATCATCCATGCGGCTTCCCGTCTCGATTAAAGCTGTAGCTAAGATTGTCAAGCTTCCACCTTCTTCAATATTTCTGGCAGCACCAAAAAATCTCTTAGGTGGGTGAAGTGCCGACGGATCAAGACCACCAGATAGAGTTCTTCCAGATGGAGGCGTCACAAGATTGTATGCTCTTGCAAGCCTTGTTATGCTGTCCATGAGAATAACAACATCTTTGCCATATTCCACCAGTCTTTTCGCGTATTCCAACACCATCTCTGCCACTTTTGTATGGTGCTCTGGAAGTTCATCAAAAGTGGAGTATACAACTTCGCCTTTTATAGACCTTTTCATGTCTGTAACTTCTTCAGGCCTTTCATCGATGAGAAGCACAATAAGGTGAACTTCAGGATGATTTATAGAAATGCTATTGGCTATCTTCTTTAAAAGGGTAGTCTTGCCAGCTTTCGGTGGAGCCACGATCATTCCCCTTTGGCCTTTTCCTATAGGAGCTATTATGTCCACAAGCCTCATAGCAAGTTCTGTTGGAATCGTTTCAAGTTTCAATTTTTCATCTGGGAAAATAGGTGTAAGCTCATCGAAAGGAATCCTCTTCTTGGCAAGATCCGGACTTTCACCATTTATAGACTCTACATAAAGAATTGCGGAATATTTTTCTCCTTCTCTCGGAATCCTTGTAATTCCTTTTACTTTATCACCAACTTTAAGCCCAAACCTTCTAATCTGCGATTGTGATATATAAATATCTTTATTGCCTTGTATAAAATTATCAACTCTTAAAAATCCATATCCATCAGGCATTATGTCAAGAACGCCCTCTGCAACCACGTCTCCCTGAGTCTCTATAAGCTCTTTCAATGGCTCAGATACATCACTTATCAGTGGAAGCCCTTCTTTTATAAATATGCTGTTGTTTTTCCTTGGCTCTTTTTCTTTTTCTTCGGACTTTTCTTCCTCTTTCTTTTCCTCTGTCACATCTAAAGATATATCTTCCTTGACACTTTCTTCATCTTCGTATGCTTCATCTTCATGCTTAACCTTTATTGCCTCATCTATATCCTTTTTGGCTTCCTCCACATTTTCTGTGATATTTTCTTTGCTTCTTAAGCGCATCCTTAGCTTTCTTCTAAGCTCCTCATAATCTGCATCTGATTTTTCAAGCTCCTCCACTGGTATGCTTATCTTCCCTATGGTCTTTTTCTCTTCCTCTTTACCAGATTCTGCTTCTTCTGTCTTTGCATCATTGTCTTCTGATACAGTTTCTATGATTTTTTCAGTATCAGATGCTTTTTCTTCTACACCTTTTTCAGAATCATTTTCATCTTCTTGTCCTTCTAATCTTGCTTTCTCATCAAGATTTTTTTCTAAAGACAAATTCTCTATATCATTTTTTGCTTCTTCGTCTGTCTTTTCCTCAAGCTTAATCTGTTTTGACTTCTCTACGATAAGCTCTTTTAACTGTTGCTTCCTGTATTTCGTAATGCTTTTTACGCCATATCTTTTGGCTATATCCCTAAGTTCTGCAAGGGATTTCCCTTCTAAATCATTAAAATCCAAAAAAAGGCACCTCCTGAACAAAATAATTATTCTTATTGTAAAATGGGATTTTATTAAAAAATTTTTAAATAATATTTTTAATAAAAAAGAATTGTTTTAGATTGGTCTTAGAATACACGGTTATAATATTTGTAAATAGATAATGATGTATTCTTGAGCCCTCAAACGTTATACACTATTTATATTTTATTATACCTTTTAAAAAAGTCAAGTAACACAGCGTAATTTTAATAATTTTTTAACATCACGTTAATATTATCGACACATTTTATAAAAATATTCAGCTTATGTAATTTTTTTCTTATAATTTTATAAAAAAAGTCAGAGGAAATATCCCCTGACTTAAAATTATTTCTTAGGAACTGTCTCCCAATCTTTCAAGAACCTTTCAATACCTATATCTGTCAATGGATGTTTTATCATCTGCATGATCACTTTATACGGCACTGTAGCTATATGTGCTCCTACTTTCGCCGCTTCCAATACATGCATCGGATGTCTTATACTTGCTGCTATCACTTCTGTTTCAATTCCGTATATATCAAATATCTGGACGATGTCAGACACCAACTGCAATCCGTCTGTGGAAATATCGTCAAGCCTGCCTACAAAAGGACTTACATATGTAGCACCTGCTCTCGCTGCGAGAAGTGCTTGTGTCGCTGAAAATACCAGTGTTACATTAGTCTTTACGCCTTTTTCGGTGAGTATTTTAACTGCCTTTAGACCTTCAGCCGTCATAGGTATCTTTATGACGATATTCTTATGAATCTTAGCCAGCTCTAAAGCTTCTTTCACCATGCCGTCGTGATCTTCTGATACGACTTCTGCACTGATAGGGCCGTCTACAATCGTTGTTATCTCTTTTACAACCTCTATGAAGTCTCTGCCTTCTTTAGCTATAAGAGAAGGATTAGTGGTAACACCGCATATTACGCCAAGCTCATTTGCTTCCCTTATCTCATCGACATTGGCAGTATCAATAAAAAACTTCATATTGCACACTCCTTTAAAACAAATTTATCCCATAGGGGCAAAAAGCGTCCCTTATGAATCTAAAACTTAAGCTCTTCCTTCTGAGCCAAACATCCTCATCTTGTTCTTTACTACTTCTTTCATAGCTTCTTTGCATGGACCTAAAATTTTCCTTGGATCGTACACTTCTTCATCATTTTTCAATAGCTCTCTAAGCCTTGCAGCGAAAGCTTGTCTTATGTCAGTGTCGATATTTATCTTATTTACACCTAAGCTTACTGCCTTCCTTATATCAGCTTCTGGAACTCCTGATGCACCGTGAAGAACTATAGGCATCTTAAGCATCTCTTTAATCTTTACAAGCCTGTCAAAGTCAAGTTTGGGTTCACCTTTGTATGGACCGTGTGCAGTACCTATGGATATTGCCAAGTAATCAACACCCGTCTCTTTTGCAAACCTGTAAGCTTCATCTGGGTCTGTCATAGATGCTTCTCTTTCGTCAACAGTGACATTGTCTTCTGTACCGCCGATTTTGCCTATCTCTGCCTCTACAGATACACCCATGCCGTGTGCAATAGTTACAACGTTTTTCGTCACTTCAATGTTTTTCTCGAGGGGTAACTTTGATGCGTCCATCATAACTGAAGTCCAACCATTTCTGAGACACTTCATGACATTGTTGAAATCTGTACCGTGATCTAAGTGTAATGCGATGGGAACTGATGCTTTAGCTGCCAATGTTCTTACGATTGCAGAAATTGTCTCTATGCCAGCATATTTTAAACCGCCTTCACTAACCTGAATTATGGCAGGAGATTTCATCTCTTCTGCAGCCTCAACAATGGCTTGTGTTATCTCAAGATTGCTCGTATTAAAAGCACCTACTGCATAGCCTTCTTCATTGGCCTTTTTTAATAATTCTATACCTGTTACTAACATCATAACACCTCCTTAATATATTTTAACCAATTAACGTATATAAATCAAGAAAAAAGGTACCTATGCGATACCTTTACACTGCTACTCTTTCCAGCAAAATTTTATTTACGTATTCCTTGACTTTGAAAATGTCGAAAGGTTTTTTTATAAACCTTTGTCCTTTAAAACATTCATCAGGATCATCAGCAGACATGAAAATGATTTCCATCTCTGGGTGTCGCGTTTTTAAAGTTTTCGTAAACTCTAAAACATCACACTTTCCTATATGTATGTCGAAAATGCTCACATCAGGCTTAAAGCTTTCCAATTTTTCGTGTACTCTTTCAATTTCACTGCATGTTTTTGCAAGGTGTCCCTCCATCGTAAAAAGCTCTTTTAAGAGAGAACAGACACCTTTGTTATCATCTACAATCAAAATCCTCCCCAACTACAAGAACCTCCCTACTGCTTACTTACTCATAAATTAATTTTTCAACAAATTCAAACGTTTTTCTACCAACGCACACACAAATATATATATTCTACAAAAATTTTAATATTCCTTTAATCTAAAAAAAATTTTTTAAAAAAAGGAGCGGATAGATATCCACTCTTTTTTAACGATAATACTTATATGTTATGAAATAGTAGATTTAATAGCACCACTCTTTAACTCATTGAAATACTGTACTATGCCATTGTATATGCCTTGAGCCACTTTCCACTGGAAATTATCATCTGTGAGAAGCTGAGCATCCGTAGGGCTCGTAACGAATCCTGTTTCCACTAAGACAGCAACCATCTTCGTCTGGTTTAATACCACCAAATTAGGCCTCTCTGATAAACCTCTATCCGTCGTGTTTATTTCCTGCATCAAGTTGTCGTGTATTATTTGCGCAAACGTCTTGTCATCCCTCGTGTCACCATTGTATCCATTTGGATAGTAAAGAACCGTCGTCCCATTTGCAGATGGTGAGTCAAAAGCATCGCAGTGAATGCTTACAAACGCATCTGCACCTGCACTATTTGCCTGATCAGGTCTATCATAAAGTCCTACATACGTATCTGTGGTGCGAGACATCATGGTGCGAAATCCACCATTGTCAAGAAGTGTTTTTAACTTAAGCCCGATTGCCAATGCTATATCTGCTTCGTGTATGCCGCCAATTCCTATTGCCCCCGGGTCAGAGCCTCCATGTCCTGGATCTATGTATATAAGCGGGCCGTTATTGGAAGTCTGGCTGGGACTGCCAATATTAAATGAAATGTCGAATTCCTTTTTGTCTTGTGACTGTGTTATCGTATATGGAAGGCTTGAAGACATACTTACAACAAACCTTGTTATGGCAGGCTGAAGTTGGTTCTGTCCAATATAAGCCATGTTAAGTCCACCTTGATTTATAGAGATCTGCTTATTAGTAACTGCATTTATAGCATTGTCAAAGTCGAAGTACACTCTTACGCCAGAGCTGTCAGTCAGAATCCCTTTTTGGTACACCAATGGGCCATCCGCCTTCAAAGTCACTGTGTAAACGCCATTTGCATAAGTTGAGCTAAAGCTTGTGATATTTACATTGTTTGATGTTTGTGGATCCGGTGTTTTTGATGTGACCTGTATTAAATACTTATCGCCTATCCATTTCACATCATACCCTAAACTTTCAAACAAAAATCTCATAGGAACGTAGGATGTATCGTAATTTATAAGTCTTGCAGGCGCTGGAAGTTGTACTTGGTTTCCGTCGACAGTGGCGTAATTTTTGCCTATGAAAAATTTAAAGACCTTTTCCTTCGTTATAGTTATCATCTGAGTTGTCCCATCCCAGTTTACACTGGCACCTAATCCTTGTGCAATCGACCTTAATGGTACTATGGTGTTCCCATCCAATATAAGTGGTGGATTGCCGTATGTATTAAATGGGTTTCCATCTACAGTTATGCTGACATCAGGCACGTTGTAATTTACGACTTTGCCGTCTACAACGATATTTCCGCTTAATGCGTACGAAGTAGCGTTAAATGCCAAAACAAAAAGCAAAATGGATAGAATCGCGATGGCTTTTCTCAATTCTCTACCCCCTTTCGACAAAAATTCTATTATTTATAAACATATTTACATGATAGCCTATTTTTATTACAGATAAGTTACAGACACATTACAATTTATTAACTTATTATGGATAACCAGCACTTCTTGATTTTCAATATGCCATTAATAGACTTTTTTCGCCACCGTATTACAAAAAAATACCTGTCTCCAGGTATTTTTTATAGCTTATCTATTAATATAATTATACAATGTCAGTGTCATGTCATAGGCATCCTGCCACTTTACATATCCACTTTTCAAAACATCTGCATACGCTTCTTTAGATACAAGCCCTTTTTCATAAGCCAATTTAAAAAGATCTCCACTATTGACATTTTCCTCATTTCTGTATCCAGCATACGTCAATAGTATATCCGCAGATTCTTCTTTTGTAAGAGGCTTGTCTACAATGTATTTTTGCAGATACTGACTATTTTCGCTTAATAGCTGTTGCTTACTGGGCATAGACCTTTCTATCATTTTGTACGTCATATAATAAAATGATATGCTTTTTATGTTTTCATCAAGTTTGTAGTCATTTGTGTATCCAGGCACTATAAGACCCCAACGAAGGGCAAATTTTAGCCCGTCAAAGGCCCAACTTTTTTCTACAGCTTCTTCTACTTTAAACGGTTTAAGGTACGCTCCTTGGCTTACCAATATGGACTGTATGTTCTTTATATCTTCTTCATTCTTTGCGATGTCTTCAAATGATTTGTCTTTGGCTATGGAGTATGCTGACGCTACACCTGCCGCATCTCCTTCTGCCATGCCTATTGGTATTGTTCTGGCAGAGCCTGCAGCTAAGTGGCTGTAGGATGCTGATCGCCCCACTACTAAAAGGTTGTCTACCTTCTCAGGCACTATGCACCTAAATGGCACTGCATACTCTACAGGCTTCCCGTATACATATCCCGTGTCTTCTGGTGATGTTGCTTGTACGTCTACTGGATATGAGCCTATGGCTATCCTGTCGTAAAAGTCCCTATTGAATACAACATCGTTTATGTCAAGTGTGTAATATCCTTTTATGTGCCTCGTCTCTCTTACGTACAGTTCGTCTGCTGTGCCGTCAAGCTGCACTTTCTCAAAACCATGGATGTTTTCTCTAAAAAACTGCACTATTCTTGGGAGCTCTTTCTTTGCTAATTCTATTCCTTTTTCTATTGATGATTGATTAAGTCCGTCTACGCCGTATATCAAAAGTGCGTTTACTAATACTGTGCCGTCATCTTGTCTACCGAGATTAAGACCTCTTAACCTAAGCATAGGCGTTGAAGGCTTGTAGTTTTTTGTGATGGATAGAAATCCATTTGCAGATGTATTGTTTATATACGTTTCTGGTATCTTTTTTTCGTATTTTATTATTTTTATTAGGTTGTCCCAGTCAATACCTTTTAATCTAAAGACAAGAGTCGATGCTTGTACTTTGCCTTTTAAGCCCATGTCTTCTGCGCCGATTGTGTATGGCACACCTGCAGATGCTGCAACTGAAGCATCCTGTGTTGCATCGATTATCCTTTTGCCGTAGTAGTTTACTTCTTTTCCGTCCTTCAATGCTGTTATGCCTATTATCTTGTTTCCGTTCATTATAGGCTTTTCAAATACTGTATTGTACGACTGGGTTATATTTGGAAGGCTTAAAAGCTTCAAGAATACTTCTTTTGCCTTTTTTACATCAAAGGAGTTTTTTGAGCCTATGCCTTTAAAAAACTCTTTGAATGTGCCTTGTGTAAGCAATGTACCATCAGGACCTATGCTCATGTCGATTGTATTTAGCATACCGTATGTCATGAGGCCGCCGGGACCATCGTGATTGTCGATTATAAGGACTTTGGCGTCATTTTTTGCAGCAGACCTTGCAGCGGCGACGCCTTCTGGCTCTGCTCCTACGACTATGACATCGTATTGACTTTCGTCTTTCGGCAGATTAAGCTCTATAGGGTTTGGAAGATTCCCATTTTCTTCTATAACCTTTAATGATGTCTTTTGGGGCGCTTTTTTGTATTTTCCCACATAAAAATACCCGCCTACCGCTGTTATTATTAATACTGATACGATGAAAAGCGTAATGATGATTATAAAATACTTCTTAGGCAAAAAAATCACCTCAACATATTACTCATATGTTGATTATATCATGATTTGCCTATATTTGAATATAAATTTCTCAGCCTTTCGAATAAATTTTTTTCCTCTTCTTTTGTCAATAATTTTGACATCCTATCATCTCCATCATTATCACTTGGTTTAATAATCTTGTAAAAAATACTACAACTGTACTTTATAATTTTGATGTGAAAATTTTGTGAAATTTATGTGATATAAAAAGGCAGAAGATGAAAATTTTCACCCTCCGCCTATATATTTAAGCTCCTTCACTTAAAAATTTGTACTGTGACATGTAAAGGTCGTAATAAAGGCCTTTAAGATTCATAAGCTCATCATGCGTCCCTACCTCTACGATTCTTCCTCCATCTACCACCATTATCCTATCGGCATCTCTTATGGTAGAAAGCCTGTGGGCTATGACAAAAGACGTCCTTCCAGAAAGAAGCTTTTTTATACCTTGTTGCACAAGCCTTTCCGTCTGAGTATCTATGTTAGATGTGGCTTCATCTAAAATCAATATTCGCGGGTTTGCCAGAAGTGCCCTTGCAAATGATATTAACTGTCTTTGCCCTACAGAAAGCCTTGATCCTCTCTCGTTTACCTCTGTATCATAGCCTTTTTCCATTTTTATTATGAATTCATGGGCATTTACGGCTTTTGCTGCGGCTATGATTTCCTCGTCTGTAGCATCAAGTTTTCCGTACCTTATATTTTCCTTTATTGTAGCCGAAAACAGAAACGTATCCTGCAACATTATGCCCATCTGGCTTCTCAGAGACTCCAGCTCCACATGCTTTATGTCTTTTCCATCTATCAAGACAGCTCCTTTAGACGGATCGTAAAAGCGGCTTATGAGATTTACAATCGTAGTCTTTCCTGCACCGGTAGGACCAACAAGTGCGATAGTTTCACCAGCATTAACTTTAAAACTTACATTATCTAAAACAACATTGCCATCGTCATAACCAAACGTTACATTTTTAAACTCCACATTTCCTTTTATCTTAGGCATTTTAATAGCATTTTTCATGTCTACAATATCTGGCTCAATGTCCATTATCTCAAATATTCTCTCTGCAGATGCAAACGACATGACCAAACTGTTGTAAAAATTGCTTATGTCGAGAATTGGCCTCCAAAACATGCCTATATACATAGTAAATGCTATTATTGTCCCGATTGTAATACCGTATCCCATAAACTTTGCACTAAAATAATACAGTATGACGGCTCCAATCCCATAAGATGCATCAACCATAGGCCAAAAAAGGTCATTCAATCTCACAGCTTTAATAAAACTGTCCATCATATCTTTGACAAGTTTAAAGAACACTGAAGAAGTCTTGTCTTCATTTGCAAACTCCTGTACAACTTTTATCCCTGAAAAATCTTCATGTGTATACGCATTAAATGTAGACCTCTTTCTTCTAAATTCCTGCCATCTTCTTCTCGATAAAGTCTCCACCGAAAAAAGACCAATCACAAGCATCGGCAGCAAAATCATGGAAGCCATAGCCAATTTGCTATTTAAATAAAACATCATAGCGCCAACACATATTACCGTCAATATCTGCGGTATAAAATTTGTAACGCTGTTATTAAATAAATCCTGCAGTGAATTCACATCACCTATGACCCTTGCTAAAATTTTCCCTACTGGCCTTGAGTCAAAAAAAGAAAACGAAAGCTTCTGTATGTGGCTATATAATTCATGCCTTATATTTAAAAGTATATCATTTGTGACAGAAGCCATCTTTACTATCCTGGTTCTTGATGCCATCATCGCTAAGAAATTTAATGACACCATCAAAATTCCGATGATAAATAGCCCATTTATATCGCCATTTCGTATGTTTTTATCAATGGCCGTCTTCATAAGAACCGGGTTTATCAAACTTACAGTCATCTCAAATATCAAAAACATTATCACAACAAATACCTTAAACTTGTATCTGCCAAGGTAGCTGAAAAGCCTTTTTAATATGACAAAATTTGACATTCGCCTTAAATCTTCATCTTGCTTTACCATATTTTTAGCCATCTTCGTGCCTCCCTCCATCGTTTGACGAATATTTTAGCTGCAAGCATCCGGAATGCTATACTCTTCATCGCTAAAATCCTTAAACTGCTCGAGATAAATCTCGTAATACCTACCTCTCTTTTTAAGAAGCTCATCATGGGTTCCCTTCTCAACGATACGTCCATCTTCCATGTAAAGGATCATGTCTGCATTTTTAACAGCCGATATTCTATGAGCAATGATAAACGTCGTAGCGTTTTTCCGCCTTTCACTTAAATTTTTTAAAAGTCTAAATTCTGTATCCATGTCAAGTGCAGATGTCGCATCATCAAGTATCAATATCTTCGCATCCCTTATAAGGGCTCTCGCAATGGCTATCCTTTGCTTTTGACCACCTGATAAGCCGATACCTCTTTCACCTACTATCGTATCGTACTTGTCGTCAAACTCCTCAACAAAATCATCTGCACAAGCCAGCCTTAATGCTTCTTTCACCTCTTCAAATGATGCATCTTCTTTCCCAAATTTTACATTCTCCTCGATGCTTTCAGAAAACAAAAATGTATCCTGCTGCACCACCGCCATCTGACTTCTCAAATCGTGAAGATTTATGCGCCTTACGTCGTAGCCGTCAATGTATACAGCACCATCAGAGACATCGTAATACCTGCCAATAAGGTTTACTAAAGACGACTTTCCGGAACCAGTTGTACCCATTATTGCTACAGTTTGACCTGCTGAAACCTTGAAATTTATATCTTTTAAGACCATATCATCATTGTACTTAAAAAACACATGCTTAAACTCCACATCACCTTTTAATTCTTTTATCCTTACAGAATCTTCACTGTCTTTGATAGATGGAACGATGTCCATGATCCTCATTATCTTTTTAGCTGACGCATCTGACTGTGCAATCAGATTCGTCAAAAATCCCAGCATTCTCATAGGCCATATAAGCATGTATATATATCCGCTAAAAGCCACCAATTCTCCAATAGATAGAGAGCTTCTGATTACCAACATGCCGCCAAAGACTACCAATATGACTATAGAGAAGTTCGTCAAAAAATCTATAGGCGGAAAATACTTAGCCACTATCCTGTTTTGCTCCATGCTAAGCTCAAAATTTTCATTATTTAAGTTTAAAAATTTCATGATTTCATACTTTTCTCTCGCAAATGCCTTCACAAGCCTCACACCTGCTATATTCTCCTGTGCCGCCGTATTCATAAGCACACCTTGATCGCTTAGTTTCCCATAAGATATGCCAATCTTCTTTTCAAACTGAAGTGCAAGATATCCAATGATAGGCATTCCTAAAAGACTTACTAAAGTAAGCTTCCAGTTTATAAAAAAGAGTATTGTGGATGCAGTGATAAAATATATCATATTTTCAATAAAAAGCCTTATGCCAAATGATATACTCCTCCACACATTGTCAACATCTTCACCTATCCTGGACATAAGCTCACCTGTATTCATTCCGTCAAAGAAGCTAAAAGGAAGGCTTTGAATGTGGTCAAAAAGGTCCTTTTTTATGTCTACGCTTATCTTTGCTGAAAGTACATCAAATATATACTCTCTTAAATATCCTAATACAGCCCTCACTGCTGTGATGGCAATGAAAGCCCACAAAATTGGCCAAAGAAGGCTCTTATCGTCACCTATAAATACCTTGTCGGTAATTACCTCCTGTAGATATGGATTAAACATATCAAGTGCGATTGCCAGTACCATAGCAATAGATGGCACTATCACGTATAACTTGTACCTTAAGACGTATTTTAAGACTCTCCTCAAAAAAATCCCCCCTAAAAATAAAGACTGTACAAGAACATAGTCTTATACAGTCTTTTTAAGCAAACTTTGATGCACAATAATTATATGTGCAATTATTGCGTATAAAGGCAAAGATCGTGTTGGACTGTGTTCTTAAACAATTTAAAGTATAGCAAACAAAGCCAATAAATTGCCAGAAATTTACGGCTTCAAAATAAAATGCCATACTTATCATGCCATTTTCAGTCTAATGGCTTATTTAAGAACACCCTTAATCATCACAATCTTTCCTTTCAAAGAGAAACTACAAATATTATACCACTGGGGACAAAACGATTGCAACAAATTTTAGTAAAAAAACCCTTAATGATCAGAAGCTTAACAAGCATTAAAAAAGCAGACATCAAGCCTGCTTTTTAACTTTTTTAGTTTTTATTATTTTTTAATTTAACAATTGGCGGTAAAACATATGGTTGTTTTAACATTTCATTAGTAATAAAGCTAACGATAAAACTCATTTTATCCGCCATAAAATTCAAAATATCTATTATATTTTCTTCAATTTTTTTTATTGTTATAGTTTGTTTGAAATTAAATTTTCCTATTAATTCAATTTCAATATTAAATATTGTCTTTGGTTCAAATCCTATTTGACTTATTAATTTTATTTCAGCAGAATTATCATCAACATGTAATATTTCATATTCAAATTCTTCTACAGGTTTAATGTCCCCATCATTTTCAAGAATAGTATTAGATATTATTTCACCAGCAACTTTATTAAGTATAATCTCGTTGTTTTCAATTTTTTCAATAATACTTTCTTTTTTTTTCTTAGACATAATTTCACCTCATTGCTAATTTTTCTATTATATCAATATTTGAATTTATTCTCTCATACCATTTATCTTTAGATTTTTTGTTTATTTTACTTGTAACTACTACATTATAATTTATATTCACGTTTTTTTCTCCTTTTTTATATCCAATAGCAAACGAAAGTAAATTCTGAATTAAATTATTTAAACTTATTTCTTCTTTTTCGGCCATTTCAGAAAGTATTTTATGCATAGTTTTTGGCATTCTTAAAAGAATTTTCCCACTATAATCATTTTCATCCTTATATTCATCAAATTCAGGAATTGCTCTGGTTAATTCTTTTGCAGTTTCTACCCAGCATTTTATAGCGTCTTGAACGTTTTTTAAAGCTTCTTCTGGAGTCTCACCATCACTCATACAACCTGGCAATTTAGGTACATACGCTAAATAGCCACCACCATCTTTTTCAGAAAGTTTAACAAGTTCAACTTTATAATTTAATTCGTTTGCCATTATTCTAACACCTCTCCAATCAACACCAATTTAATCATAATATCTAATATCCTGAATCATCTTTAAAGCTTTTTTAACATAGATCTCTTTGACAAAAGGTTTATCTTTAGGCACTGTCAATATATCCGCTAATTTAGGATGAAAATATGTTACATGACTAGAACCACTTTTTGGTTCTCGCACACCAAAACCAAAATGCCTCAAAATCTTATCAAGTTGTTCATACCTGACATTCTTAGGATTCTTCTCTATCTTTTCAAAGAGTTTTTCTATTTGACTCATTGAAATCCTCCATATATAAGCATTCCCAAAACGAAATTATCTTATACATTTTGATACTATATATAATATCATTTTTGATTAAGTAATTCAACAAATTTATAAAAAAATCCTTAAAATGATCAGTACTCTTTATATTCAAAGACTGGAACTTCGATTGTCTTTACAGGTTTTTTCTCATAAAAATACTCATCAAGCTTTAACGATGTATTTGCATCAAAATACCTTTCACCACATTCTACACATTCCATTACTGGTACATGCTCGATAACAATAAGCTTATCCTCTATCCATTTTTCTATTCTTATCTCTTTCTTTTCCAATTTCCCACCACATTTAAAGCACCTGTCATTCATGATATTTGCCCCATCTTGTTCTTTCATTAATCCATTTTGGAAGAGGTAATTTTCTCAAGTAGTTTGTCTAAAGCATGTTCACTCAATAACCATTGACCTTTTAATATCAATTTCTTGATCATTTTTATATCAAAATCATTCATATATTAATAACCTTTAATTTAATTACATCATATCAAATATTTAAACTATGCTTTAAAAAAGCTAACTGCCAACAGCTTCTTACGAAGTGTTGGCAGTTGAAATGATTATATGTTTCCGCTTTTCTCTAATAAGCCGTATATGATAGCCGCTGCTTCTGCTCTCGTAGCTACACCTTTAGGTGCAAATACATTGTTGGGTTCTCCATTTACTATTCCTAATTTCGCTGCATTTGCTACTACATTCCTTGCCCAGTCGCTTATGGATTTGTCATCGCTAAATGATGTAGCACCTATGTTTTCTTCTTTGTACTGTGTCAGCATCTCGTATGCTCTCATTGCTATTGCTGTCATCTCTTCTCTTGTTATATTGTCATTGGGCCTTGCGTTCTTTCCGTCACCTTCTATTATTCCTGCTTTGTATGCTGCTTCTATTGCGTTTGCATACCAGTCTCCGCTCTTAACATCACTAAATTCTCCGCTGTATGCTTCTTCTTTTATGTTTAAAAGCCTCAGTATCATTGCTGTGAATTCTGCTCTCGTTACTGTCTTATTGGGTTCATACTGAGTATCTGTCATTCCTTCTACTATATGCCTTGATGCTAATACTTCTATTACGTCTTTCGCCCAATTGTCTTTTATGTCATCAAATGTCTTGTCGTATTCTAATGCAGCATATTGAGAGAAGTGCGTTGCATTGAATGTTATTGTCCCAGATGACACGTCTACTTTTCCACCCACGTACTCCCATTGATTTGTCGTTGGGTTGTAGTAGTAAACTGCTACTTTTCTTGGATCGTTAGCTTTTGATATGTTCAGTGTTACTTCTACTGGTTTTGCCAATGCTACATTTCCACTGCTACTACCTATTGTTATGTCTACTACATTAGAAAGTGGCACATAATTTGTTACATTAGGCTTTCCATTGTCTTTTATAGATACATTGACGCCGTTTTGTATCTGGTTTTGGTTAAGTGCAGCTTTTGTAAGTTCTATTGATGCGTTGTCTGATTTTATGACGATGTCTTTGCCGTTAGCAGCACTTGTATCTAAAATGTCTTTGGAAATCTGCACGACTTTTTGCTGTCCTTCACCTATTGTTGTTATGTCAAATACTACTTTCTTGTCTTTTGAATTTATTATCAGGTCTTTAGCTTTTCCTGCATCAAGCGTCAATGTAATAATGTTGCCATTCTTTGTTATAACACCTATTGTATTGCTTGCACCACCATTGTTATTGCTTGTGCTAATTGTGCTGCCGTTTCCACTGTTATTGTTTGTACTGCCTGTGCTACTGCCGCTATTGCTGGTACTGCCGCCAGTGTTTCCGCCTTCCTGCCCTGTAGTGCCATTACCACTGCTGCCATTTTCGCTTGGATTTACTATAACCGCAACATCATCTTGAGGATCTATATTAAAAGGTATCCAATCTCCAAGAAATGCTGTAATAGCCTTATCTGCAGTGGAAATATCTGTGCCATCTGACAGTTTTCCATCCTTAATTACTGTAGCCCAAGAAACTCTTTGGGATGTATTGTCAACACCTGCTAAGGCTTCCATAGTATCATATTCATACATCTTCGGTGATGTTCCTCCAAGCGTTGAAAGCCAACCTGCTGGCTGTATCAGTGATTGCAAAGTTCCGGAATAATCAGTAGGTTCTATTATAGTCTTATCAAACACAACTTCGCTGGTGTTTGCCAACCAAGGTCTGCCAAAATAACCCGGTTTAGAATGTTTTGTAGATGCAGTATCAACACCAGGTGTCGTTGATGTTACAGTACAATTGTACATCAAGAAACCTCTCCCAGATGACTGCTGAGCAGCGGTAATATACCCTACATCGTTGCTTGCATCGCTTGTGTTGAAAACAAGCTTACACTTATAGAAAACGGCTGTCATAGGTCCAAATATATAATCAGTTGAACCCATTATTACGCTTTTATTAAATGCTGCTATCGAATTGTTTCCACCATATAGTGTATCTTGCCTTCCAACAAATCTACAATTGTTAAAGTAAATTTGCTTAGCATTATCAGCTATTGCAAGCGCAGCAGCTCTTTCTACAAATGATTTGTTTTGGACTGCAGTGTCGCCTGCATCTGTAGGTCTTACACCTTTATTGCCAACATCTGGTACAACCACATCATTGGCTTCTTTATCGGATATATATTGGTTATATGAATTTTCAAATATGATCCCATCTGCCTCAAATCCATCGGCATAGACAACCACTGTTGCATTCCAGAAACTGCCATTCGTAGTGCCTGCACCTGGGTTGTGGTATGCCAAATAGCCATTTGCCTTATTTACAGCTAATAAATCTGCATGATACTTGCCATCTGGGCCCATGCTATAGTAGCTATACCCCGTACCGTAATATGAAGTTATTCTTACTGCATTTTTGTCAATTCCAACGCCCTCATCTGTCAAATTAATGCTTGGTTGTGTACTTGCATTTTTTATGGTAACATTCGGCACATCTACAACCAACATCTCTTCGTAATTACCTGGTTGAACTTCAATAGTGACTCTTTCGTTGTTTGGACGATACATTGCTCTAACAGCATCTAATGCATCACTAATTGACGTATAATCACAATCTTTTGGTCCTACAGTTATAGTTTCTTTATAAGGAACCGGAGTATAAACCCTAATACTGGTTAAATATGTTTGTGATGCATTATTGCCAGCAATACCAGTTAAAGTCACGTATCCATCGCTTTGTGCAACATAAGTAGCCGTCTTAATTTGATTTGTGCTTCCTAAGTTGACATCTACATTTGTAGTAACGTCATTATTAAAATTAAATGCCGCACTACTTGTGTAACTTACAAAGACTATGTCTCCTGATTTTACAGGAACATCTATAGTTCCGCCTTTGGAAAGCAGTAGATAATAATTATTTTCAAAGACTCCACTGCTTGAAAGTTTGAGACCTAAATAGTAGTTAGAACCATTAATCGTCTCAATACCTGGTCCCAATGCAATAGAGTTGTACATGGCAAAATCCCATTTTGCTATAGGTTTAAAATTCAAATTAACTGTAGCAGGTGCATCTTTTACTATCAAATCAGGTGTTGGAGTCAATACAACCGGATATTCACCTGTTCCTTTTATGCTAATCTTATATTGCCCATCTCTCAAGCTAATGTTGCTATCAGTTAGATTAAAAGTATAGCTATAGCCTGGCTCGTTTATGTTTGTAAATGTAATTGTAGCACTGTTTTTTATAGCATCATCGAGTCCTGTTGTATTTACAGTAATTTGATAAGTAGGCTTTGGCGTAAACACAAAATCATGCGTTTCATCGCTATTCGCACTTATCGTATTTTCATTAAGGGTATAATCATTAACACCCTCCGCATCTATGGTATAAGTTACACCATTTTCAAGCTGAACAGTGTAAGATCCATCGCTTGATATGCTTATTTGTGGCACATAAATATTTGAAGATACAAAGTTTAGTTTTAGCTTATCCAGCGCATCCTGCGAGAGCCCTGTAATATGTCCTGTCAATGTTACAAGAGACGCCTTTTCTACACTGACATCAAACGTCTGATCACCAGCACCATTTGCTATTGACAGTGTTTTCGCACTTGTAATAAGGTATCCATTGGCATTGTTTAGGCTTACGTCATAATCATAATTCTCGTTTAATGTTACTGTGTATTTCCCATTGACAACATCTGCCGTTGTAACTTCTCCGTTTTCTTTATTTGTGAATGTAATTCCATAATTCGAAAGATCTGACGGAGCTGATACTGTGCCACTTACAGTTACTGGCCTTGTATGCTGTCTGTAAACCCTGGCCACTACAAGCTTTTCATCTTTAGAATATATCTTGTAAAGCCCTTCTTCAGATGCATAGAATGTCATTACACTCGCAGTACTTGAACCTAAAGTATGGACTTGTGTAGAAACATTGCCGCTTGGCGACTCAAAAGCAATTGTAGAAGGATTTCCATTCGATGCTACTACCAAAGTTACAATATCGTCTTTTTGCAAATAAACCCCTATATATACATTAGGATTTGCACTTGAATTTGAATAAAGATATCCTGAATAAATTGTACTTCCATCACTGCTTTTCAAAGATTTCGAGTCATACCGGGTTAAGCTTGTATTTATTGTCCTTAGCCTGTGTGTATTTAATTTCCCTCCATCATTAAAGACAAATTCTCCATTGTTAAGTGTAAAGCCATTTATCGTAACGCCCGATGTTCCTGGAGTAATGCCTGGATACAAGCTGTTTATAATGTCCACAGTTAACTTATTGTTATATTTTGTCGGATCTAACTGTTCCGCACCAAAGTCCCATACATCTATTTTGTTGTAATCTATCGTCTCCGTTCCACCGCCTTCCTGCCCTGCAGTGCTTGCCTTGGCAGTAGTAAATGTAACTATCGGCCCAAAAATCGTATTGTTTTGATCATCTGTCGCTTCAACAGTTATTGTATACTGAGTATCTGGATTAAGTCCTGTAAGGTCGTAAGTCGTAGTGTTTCCATCAGCCTTTCCCAATATGGTGCCGTCTGCACTTACAAGCTGATATCCTGTATAAGTGCCAGAAACTGCACTTGTCCAAGTTATCGATGCACTGTCGTACGTCACATTTGACACCGTAGCTGTGCTATTTGATGGCCACTCTGGAATCTGCGGCTGTGTAGTATTTCCCGTAAACTGTATATTAGTTGAATGAACAAGATGCCATGGATTTACAGGTGTCGTTCGATCACCGTCGTAATTAGTGGTAGAGCCATAGAAAACTACGTTATTGAATGTACTGTTTTTCAAATAGTAAATCTTCGTCTGATATGTTCCAGCGCCAAAAAATACGTTGTTAAAAGTAATGTTGTAATCAAATCCATCTGGCGCACCCTGGAACATTATGGCGTATTTTTTAGAGCCATTTACCGTACAATTTTCCACCGTAATGTCATGGAATGTCGGCTCATCTGGTGCCCAATTGCTGGTATCTGTAGGTAATGCACTTGAGTATCCATCCGTTAGCAAGAATGGTGAACCGTCATTATCTGTTATATACGCAAGGGCACTATCTCTAAATGTAATATTTCTTGCACCACCGCCATTGCCGCTTTGAGATTTACCTCTTAGCCCTATAGCAGTTCCATTTATGACATTGTCCTCAGCTAAAATGTTCTGAATCCACGCTGCAGTATGGCTGCCCATAGCTATTACACCATGTCCTCTACCAAAGTAGTTGTCAAACACCCATGCATCTCCCGTTGGAGGATTTTGTTCACCTGAAAGTCCAACGCCTGCATCGAAGTTGACATCGTCATCCCCTGTATTGAATACAGAATTTACGACAGTCAAACCTGTGCTGTTGCCAAAGTCTATACCATCGCCATTATTGCAGTCATAAGTTGAAGCAATCAATTGATTTAAAACAACATTCTGCGAATTTGTGACAGATATTGTATGGAAAGACGGATTTGTCACCGTAAGCCCGTCACCGATGTAAAGTCCATTGACATTGTTAAATACCATCAAGTTAGACCTTGTAGCATAGGCATTGCTGGTGCCTTGCGCTGAATATTTATTAAACTGATTCAATGCAAGGTGGTTTTTCGCAGTAGTCGATATGTTGCTGCTATTTCCCTTTTGATACTGATCAAACTGATCATCAATTGGCACGCTGGTATCTTTGCTGGAAACTTGCGCCCATCCATTACCGTTTATCAAGCCATGTCCTACAATCCTTATATTTTGATACTGTATCGTATTGCCGTACACATCCGTGCTGACTGTAGAAATAAGAGGCGCTGACTTCTGTCCTACTTGGCTCGGATCAGTATCGTATGGATTTGGATATTGGTTTGGATCTGTGGTACCTAAAAGCGTACCTTCTACATCAAGTGTCATATTGCTTTTAAGATGTATAGGTCCTGTGACAAATATTTTCCCTGCAGGCACCAATACAACGCCACCGTCTGGACATTCGTCAATCGCCTTTTGTATTGCTGCCGTATTTAAAGTACCTGATGACGGTATTCCGTTTACATCGTCCGCCAGCACGCCATCACCTACAGCACCTGTTGACTCTATATTTATGATGTTTTCACTCGGTATTGAAGGCGCAGTGCTTTGAGTTATTGTAACTGGTGTTGATACATCGCCATTAGCATCGATAGACTGTACTTGAATCGTATACGGCGTATCAGGTTTAAGCCCTGTAAGCACAAATGAATGCATAGAAATCTTATATGCACTCATCACAGTATTTCCACTGTCATCCTTTAAATCTCCTACATTATTATCGTAAAATTGCTTAATATATGGACTTGCGACAGTTTGATTCTCACTTGCATAGTACACTTGTTCATAGACACTATCGCTTACAGTAATCTTGTAGTCGATAATATCACTGTAATTATCCGGTTTATGCCAAACAAGAGTAAAACCCGTATCTGTTACAGAACCTGATAAAACTTGCAGATTCAAAGGTGCAGCCGGTCCAGAAGAAGTAGTATCTGCAAATGCTTCACTCATTGGCATTGTAAACACCATGAGAAATGCCAATAAGAACGAAACAAAGCTATTAAGCTTCTTTCCTATACCCATCATTTTCCCTCCTAAAACATTATGAATATTTTCGGCAACTTCTGTTGCCTGATATATCTGAATTTCAGGAGACATCTTTTAAATTTATCCCCCAAAATTTCATTCTGAAATCCTTTTTCGATTTCCAATTCATTTACATCTTTATTTACATTGTAAGATTTTTTCTTTATA